>JBEAPM010000319.1:0-10841 GCA_041164445.1 Cyanobacteriota bacterium | reverse complement strand
AAATTATCACCACTCAAGCCGCCATTTCCTTAGAAAATGCTCAATTGTATAATCAACTGACCAGCTACTCCAAAACCTTAGAAACTAAGGTTAAACTCAGAACTGAAGAGTTAGAATTTGCAAAAGATGCTGCCGATCGTGCCAATCAGAGTAAAAGTGAATTCTTATCGAATATGAGTCACGAACTTCGTACACCATTAAATGCTATTTTAGGATTTACTCAGATCATGATGCGAGATTCAAACTTGAGTCCTGATCAGCAAGAAAACCTGGATATTATTAGTCGTAGTGGTGAACACTTACTGGAACTGATTAATGATATTTTAGATTTATCTAAAATTGATGCGGGGAGAATTACCCTACAATCAGGGAGTTTTGATCTCTATAGTTTACTGAATACCCTAGAAAAAATGTTAGGGATTAAAGCTAATCATA
This sequence comes from Cyanobacteriota bacterium, assembly GCA_041164445.1. Taxonomy (GTDB): domain Bacteria; phylum Cyanobacteriota; class Cyanobacteriia; order Prochlorotrichales; family Prochlorotrichaceae; genus JBEAPM01. The sequence continues at coordinate 10,406 of JBEAPM010000319.1, read as the reverse complement.
AAAATCTAGAGCTAATTTTTGATTTATCCCCCAATTTACCTCAATATGTCTGTGCAGATGCAAACAAATTACGGCAGATTTTGATTAACTTGCTCTCAAATGCCATTAAATTTACCCACCATGGGGGGATCACTTTACGAGCATCCTATGATACTCCGTTTGATGTGGAATTGGATACTAGATCGTATTGGGATATGACTCATGAAGACCTGACTCCTCCAAACTCCAGCACTCAAAATTTGATCAAGTTTGAAGTTGAAGATACCGGCATTGGTATTGCGCCAGAAGAGTTAGAGGACATCTTTGAACCCTTTGTGCAAACCAAGACAACCGAAAATTTTGTGGAAGGAACTGGTTTGGGATTAGCCATTACCCGTAAGTTTATTGATTTAATGGGAGGAGAAATTAAAATTCGTAGTCAGTTAAATCAAGGAACAACAGTCACCTTTCGTTTACCCGTAACTTTAGCTCAGGCAGAGGAGACGCAAGTTGCTATTCCAGCCAAACGATTTATTAAAATTGATTCCGATCAAAACTATCGTATTTTAATTGCAGAAGATCGTATCGAAAGTCGTCATTTATTAGTCAAACTATTGAAACCCTTAGGGTTTGAAGTCCAAGAGGCTGCTGATGGTCAAAGTGCGATCGAACTTTGGGAAAGATGGTCTCCTCACCTTATTTTAATGGACATGCGGATGCCGATTATGAATGGTTATGATGCGACCCAGTATATTAAGCGACATCTCAAAGGTCAGGCCACCATTATTATTGCCTTGACGGCTAGTGCCTTTAGTGACGATCGTTCGGTCATTTTATCTGCGGGATGTGATGACTTTCTTGGTAAACCTTTCCGGGAAGCGGTATTATTAGAAAAAATTTCTCAACATCTTGGTATTCGTTACATCTATGAAGAAACAACATCGATGCTCTCGGAACCTCCATCTGGCACCTCGGCGCTTTTAAGCCCCGCAGATCTAGGAAAGATGCCCTCGGATTGGATTCAAGCGTTATATCAAGCGGCTAATCAAGCTGATTCTGACACTTTATTACAACTGCTTCAAGAGATTCCCCTCGACGATCGTAACCTTGCCAATGCATTGCAGCGTATGGTTGAGAACTTTAGCTACGATCAAATTATTACTGTAACCCAAGTTGAAGGGTAGACTATGACTAATCCGTCAGCAGCTAACAAAGGAACAATCCTGATCGTCGATGACATTCCGGAAAATCTGAAAGTCCTTTCTAAAACACTGAAACAGGAGGGCTATGAGGTGCGGGCGGTCACCAGTGGCAGCATGGCCCTCAGGGTTGTTCGTAATGCAACTCCGGATATTATTTTACTAGATATTAAAATGCCAGAAATGGATGGGTATGAAGTGTGTCGAGTGCTAAAATCAGAACCTCAGACCACTCATATTCCTATCATTTTCCTCAGTGCTTTAGATGAAGTTGTTGATAAAGTTACTGCCTTTGCTGTGGGAGGAGTAGATTATATTACAAAGCCGTTTCAGTTTCAGGAAGTTTTAGCCCGAGTCAATAATCAACTACAATTACAGGCGGCAAAGGCAGAGGTACAACGCCTCAATGCAGAATTAGAAAAACGGGTTATTCAGCGTACAGCTCAACTAGAACAAGAAATTGTCAAACGACAACGAATTCAAGAAGAATTATTGTACATGGCCTTGCATGATGCCCTCACGGAACTACCGAATCGTGCTTGGCTAATGGACAGGCTGAAGCAAGTGGTTAAACGATCGCAGCAAAATCCCCATTATCTGTTTGCGATTCTCTTTTTAGACTGCGATCGTTTTAAGCTAGTGAATGATTCCTTAGGTCATATGATTGGCGATCAACTCTTGATTGCCATTTCTAGACGTTTAGAATCTGTACTCAGACTAGGGGATACGATTTCTCGCTTTGGCGGCGATGAATTCGTGATTTTGCTGGAAGAAATTAGCCAACCCGATGATGCGATTAGAATTGCTCAAGATTTACAGGAGCAAATGAAACTCTCCTTTCATCTTGATGATTATGAAATTTTTATTGATATTTCCATTGGTATTGTCATTGGTAATCAAGAAGATCAACAGCCGGATCATTTACTGCGCAATGCTGACCTTGCCCTCTATAAAGCAAAGGAAAAAGGTAAGGGAAGATATCAAGTTTTTGAACGAAAAATGCATTCGATTGTCTTACAAAATCTTCAAACTGAAACAGAGCTAAGACGAGCATTTTTTCAGTCCCAATTTGTTGTTTACTATCAACCAATTATTGCGTTATCGACCCGTAAAATTGTTGGATTTGAAGCTTTAGTACGCTGGCTACATCCCCAAAAAGGTTTGGTCTTTCCGGATCACTTTTTACGCATTGCTGAGGATACGGGTTTAATTATTGATCTCGATCGTTTTGTCTTAAAAGAAGCCTGTCAGCAAATCAAGAAATGGCAAGTAAAATTTAAGAGAGCCTTAATGATTAATGTGAACTTTTCTACTCAACTATTTTCGCAACCGATCGTCAGTGAGCACGTCAGAGGGATTATCCATAACACTCAGCTTAGCCCCTCTAGTTTACGAATCGAAATCACGGAAAATACCTTTATTCATAATTATGAACCGGCCCACCTCAGTAGCCAAAGATTGAAAGAACAACAGATTCAAATTAGTTTAGATGACTTTGGAACCGGTTTTTCTTCCTTAAGTTATTTACATCAGTTTCCTGTCGATAATCTCAAAATTGATCGTTCCTTTGTGACCCACTTAGAACAAAATATCAAGAACCAAGAAATTGTCACAAGTATCATCAATTTAGCTCATAACCTAGAGATAACGGTAACGGCAGAGGGTATTGAAACCGCCCAACAATTTGAATATCTGCGAGGGTTAGGGTGCGAATATGGTCAAGGGTACTTTTTCTCTCCCCCTGTGGATGCTCAAACCGCCCAAATGTTGTTAAAGGAAGAGGGTTTAGACGAGGCAGGGGAAAACCCCGTTAGTTCTTAGGAATGCGGACTTTATAACCTGGAATTTCACTACCAAGACACCGAAGCCCCGAAGGAATACTTTTGTGCCTCTGTGGTTTAATCCTGAACTTTCCGGTTTATTTAATTCACGATCCTTAAGTTCTTAGATCCTCAAGCGTCGATCGCTCGTTTGCCCCCGTATTGTTCCACCAGGGCATCATCATAATTATCAGCGATCGTGACCACCGCCAGAATACAACTTTGGAGTTCCGTGAGATCCATGTGATCGCCCCCCAAAATACTGTGGGCAAACCAAATATTTAACTCTTCATCCAACTGAAACCCCCCAAAACGCATCCGACGATTCTCCCGCAATAAATATTGGGTGAGAGCTGGGGTGACGGAACTGCCCCGCGTCACACAACTCGAAGCGGTGACGATCGCCATATCTCGCTCTGCATTCCAGGGGTGAAACGCCCAGTTAGAAACCTCAATGTCTACCTGAGCCGATCCATAGAGGACTTGAAAACGAGGACGATCGGGAACGATCGCCAAAGTGTCCTTAAAGAGGGGAGAGGATTGCAAATATTCCCGAACGCTTTGATAGGTTAGCTCTTGTGCAATGTGGTCAAACACTAGGGAACTCATAGATTAGGCTTTGGGGGAAGGATTGAGGGCACCATGTAAAAAAATATCTGAAATTCCCTCCGCCATCTCCTTGAGGGCCAGGGCCGAAGCCTCAGGGGAAACGATCGTCTGATCACTAAACCCCGCAATCATAAACATTCCCAAAAAGACACGGGCTAAAATTTTCGGATTGAGGGGACGATAAACCCCTTGATCGATCGCCGTTTCAAAAAAAGCTTCCACAACCTCCATCATCTTATCAATCACTTCAGAGCGAACCTGCTCCTTGAGATCATCATGAAACTGGGTTTCCATGAAGCATACCCGCATCAATTCTTGATTATGCTGCAGATTTAACATCCGCTTGCGCATGACCTGGGCGACCGCTTGATAACTCCCCATTTCGCTCAGCTCCGTGAGCAAATCCGTTAATAACTCTCGCCATCCTTGAGAAACCACCGCCACTAAAATATTCTTCTTCGTGGAAAAATGACGGAAGATCGATCCTTCAGAGATTTGCGACACCTCGGCAATGTCTTTCATCGTGGTTCGCTCGAACCCGTGCTGAGCAAAAAGATGTTGAGCCGCCTTCAAAATCCGTTGGTGATGCTCTTCTTCTAATGTAGGGGTCTGCCTAGTTAATCGCATGATTCAGTCCTCTCCTACTGATCTATTGCCAGTTTATAGGGATCCGTAATGATCTTCCGGAATCAATAACAATTCTTTTCCTTGATCCCTTTTCCCTTGGAACCCCTCCTCGGAGGAGAACCGATCCTTCCTTACTCCCCTCTTGGGAGGGGGTTGGGGGTGGGTCAGATCTGGCGGACAACAGCCAACCCACCTCTAACTGCTCCTCAGAGAAGAACCAAGCCTCTTGGGGTCTAAACAGGGAGGAGGGATTGAACTCAGGGCGGGCCGGAGTGGTGGATCGGATCTTTTTTAGGGATTTCCACAAAAAGCGGAATATGATCAACAACAGGGCTCCTCGAAACCTCTAAACTGGGTTTCTCTTTCTACGGGAGTGCTCCGCAGGAATAGAGATGGTGGCGGGCCGCTGTGCCGATCGCCACACTTTATCGAAAGGCCCCAAAGCGAAGCTTTTTTAATCAATTTCCACAAAGGCGAGGTTTATGTCGCTGAAACGCCGCGAATTTCTGTATTTTATGGGTGCTACGGTGGGTGCCCTGGGGGCTGGTTGTTGGGGAAATTCCTCCATTTCAACCTCGGTTTCCGACCGCTTCTCTGACCTGAAGTTTCAACCGGTTTCCATGCCCTTACCCTTGCCGGTGAATGGTCTTACGGCAGCGGAGCAACAACAGCAGTTCAGTACCTATAGTATCGTCGATGATTTGGTGTTGCCGGAGGGCTATACCTACGATGTGGTGGCCACCTGGGGCGATCCGGTGGGTACCTCCCGCTTTGGCTATAACAATGATTACGTCTCCTTTGTGGAAACGGCTCCTGGCGAAGGGTTTCTGACGGTTAATTTTGAGTCCAGCGGGAGTAAAACCTGGTTAGACACCTATCCCCTGGTGCTGGGTGAATCCTTGGAGATCCAGGGGCTCATTGCTGCCGCCAAACCCACCAATGGCGCTTTAACCCTGGTGCAAATTGAGGCGGATGCCGATCGTCTGGCCGCTGCCAATCGCCTGGCCCGGGAACTCTTGCTGGATCAGGGTCTGGGGGTCATCAGTGTACGGCGGGAAGCGGATGGCCGCTGGATTCGGACTTTTTCCGAGGCCGATCGTCGTATTTCTGGCATTAGTGGCTTAGACAACGATCGCTATCTGGGCTGTACCGGCCCCGCCGCTGCCATCTTTCGTAAAACCGATCGCCTCGGCTATGACGATCGTCTTGGCGATCGGATTCTGGGCACCTTCCAAAACTGTGCGGGCGGCACCACCCCTTGGGGCACGGTGTTAAGCGCTGAAGAAAATTTTCAAAGTGAAGTGATTGAATACGTTTGGTCTGACGGATCTGCCATTGATCCTCAGCAACAACCCTTTTATGTCACCGCCACGGGGGCTGGCAGTTCTGGGGTGATCTTTGGCCTCGCGGGCAACAAATACGGCTGGGTGGTGGAAGTGGATCCCCGCAATCCAGCCGACTACGGCACCAAACACACCTGGTTTGGCCGCTATCGCCATGAAGCCTTGGCGGTGTGGGCGGTGGCCGGTAAACCCCTTGCGGTCTATTCCGGCTGCGATCGGCGTGGGGGACATGTTTACAAATTCGTGAGCCAAGGCAGCGTTGCAGACCCCGCCAGCCTTGAAAACTCCAAACTCTTCGAGGCCGGCATGCTTTACGGGGCAAAGTTTGAGCCCGATGGTACCGGCACCTGGATTCCCCTGGCCCCCGATACCCCCGTCAATCCCCTGCGGCCCAGCCACTTACTCGGCCAACAAGCGGGACAGAATGGCATTGTCTTACTGCCCAATCCCAACCCGGAGGCCCCGAGCTACGTTGCCATTGAGGACGATGGTCAAGCCGAAACCTACCAAAACAGCTTTGCCACCCTTGGGGATCTCTACTTGGGCAATCCCCCTGCCGAAAAACAAGGCGTTATCCTCATTGATGCCCATTTTGCCGCCAATGCAGCGGGGGTGACCGCCACCGCCCGCCCTGAAGATACACAAATGGATCCCCAAAGCGGTACCCTCTACATCGCCTTTACCTCCGGCTTTCCGGGGAACGATGGCAGTCCCGATCGCCGCATCTTTCAGGGGCCTCAAGGGGAAACCCCCTATGATCCCGGTTGGATTATGAAACTGCAGGATCTCAACAATGACCCGAGTGCCCTGAGTTTTCGCTGGGAAATGCTAGCCCTAGGGGGCTCCCCCGATCAGGGGGGAACGGGATTTTCTAACCCCGATAACCTGGAAGTGGATGCTCAGGGCAATGTCTGGGTAGTCACAGATATGGGTAGCCGAGGGCTTAATCAGGGTCAAGGAAACCTCGGACGCTATGGCAACAATGCCGCTTGGATTATTCCCACCCAAGGCGATCGGGCCGGAGAAGCCATTCCCTTTGCCACGGGGCCCATGGAATGCGAAATCTGCGGCATTTTCATGACCCCCGATCAAAAAACCCTCTTCCTGGCCCCGCAACATCCCGGTGAAGTCAACGGCATGCGCCAAGCCGGAGCGCTGGAAAACCGCGAAATTTCCCTGAGTACCACCACCGGAGAACCCTTGATCCAAGTCCGATCGGTTCCCCTAGGGTCTAACTGGCCCGGTAAAGGCACAAACGATCCCCCCAAACCCTCAGTGGTTGCGGTTCGTCGTCTAGATGGAGAAACGATCGTTTAACATCCAATCTCCTATCGTCAAAGCCGATCGCGATCCAAAGGACTGGAGGCAATCGCCGATCAATGGGAAGCTCGCACTGAAGCTACGTCTACAGCGCGGGCTGTTCACGATCAGCTATCGGATTTACCCTTAGCGGTTTGTTTGGTCTTTTTACGGCCTTGGCGGCTCGATTTAGTCGAGGCTGGGGCTGGCTCAGAGTGGAGATAATCCTCTGGAGGGGCAGGTACAATGAGGAGTTCGCGCCGCGCTACTTTTTGCAGCAATCCAGAAATCCAGGGCTTATCTCCATAGAAGCATCCGTAGTAACCTGCTAAAGCTTCTAAGGCTGCCTTCGTTTCAGCAGACATGCGCATAGAGACTTGTTCATGATCTAGCTTGGGCCGTCTGCCACGATTGAGAAGTAAGTGCTCGATTTTAGGATTTGGGTTAGCCATGGGTGCTCTTAAACAGTTATAAGCAGTTTAACTTATAGATTTCTCTATCTTGTCCTTTCTTCATTAAAACTTTAGGAAGCTGAGAGATCTCTTATTCTCAGTATAAACAAGGGTGGGATCCCATGGGATCCCCGTTATAATTAATTAACTTCCGCGAAAAGACCAACCGCTATACCCACTGATAACCAACACTAAGATTAAACATCAAAAATGGTGAGGTGCGAGGCGGGTTGTCCACTGCCTCAATGTGAGAGGATACTAACAGAAGAGGTTTCTGCCCTCGTATCCTGACGCAAAGAGGAACTGTTTATGACTGAAATCCCCTCCCAAAGTCTGCCCCGTGATCTTCAAGTGGCTGGAGTTGGTGTTGATACCCAGATTTTTCGGTGTCGCAGTTGGAATCGTCTCCGCTTTGAGGTGGAATACGCGCTGGAACGAGGTACCACCGCCAATAGCTATTTAATTGAGGGCAGTGAGAAGCTAGCTTTGATTGATCCGCCTGGGGAATCCTTTACGGAATTGTTTTGGCAACATTTAGAGCCAGCCTTAGCGGCCCGAGGCAAAACGATCGATTACATTATCCTGGGACACATTAACCCCAACCGCGCCGTCACCTTGAAGTTTCTCCTGCAGCGGTTCCCCCAGGTAACGATCGTTTGCTCTAATCCAGCCAGCAAGATCCTGGAGAGTTTTTATGACGAAACGTTTAAAGAGGTACTACAGGGCGCTCCCCTACCGCTACAAATTGTGCGGGGTGAAGATACCCTCGCCTTAGGGGGCAGTCATGATCTCTCGTTTTTGATCATCCCCACTCCCCGCTGGCCCGGTGGTCTAGTGACCTACGATCCCGGCTCTCGGCTACTCTTCACGGATAAGTTTTTTGCCATTCATCACTGCAATGATGCGGTGCTAGATCAGGGATGGACTCAGTATTTAGAAGACCATCGTTATTATTTTGATTGTTTGATGGCTCCCCAGGTGCGGCAGGTACTCAGTGCCCTCGATCGCTTCCAGTCCTACCAAACCCTTGCCTATGCGCCGGGCCACGGGCCCATTGTGCGGTATGCCCAGCGGGAAATCATGACCGCTTACCGGCAGTGGAGCCAAGCCCAGCAACAACAATCCCTCTCGGCGGTGCTACTCTACGCCTCTGCCTATGGCAGTACCGGGACCCTTGCCCAAGCGATCGCTCAAGGTATTGTCAAGTCAGGGGTGCGGGTGGATATTCTCAACTGTGAAATAGCGAGTACCGAAGAAATCCGGGCAGCGGTAGAGCGCTGTGATGGCGTGGTCGTGGGTTCCCCGACCCTCGGCGGTCATGCCCCCACGCCTATTCAAACGGCTCTGGGCATCGTCTTAGCCACCTTGCCTCAAGATAAACTGACGGGGGTGTTTGGTTCCTTTGGCTGGAGTGGCGAAGCCATTGATCTGATCGAAGGTAAATTCCGGGATGCGGGTTATGCCCAGGGCATGGAAACGATTCGGGTGAAATTTAAGCCGGACGATCGTGTTCTCAAAACCTGTGAAGAAGCGGGGACAGATTTTGCCCAATCCCTGAAAAAAGTGAAGAAACGCCTCGATCGCCAGACCAGTGGGGGACTCAGCGATGCCCAAATGGCGGGGACAGAGCAAGCCATGGGGCGGGTTCTCGGTTCATTGTGCATCCTGACCGCCCAAAAAGGCGAAGTCAACAGCGGGATGCTGGCTTCCTGGGTCTCTCAGGCTAGCTTTAATCCCCCCGGGATCACCGTTGCCGTTGCCAAGGATCGGGCGGTGGAAACCCTCACCTATCGCGGCGATTACTTTGTTTTGAATATTCTGGAGCAGGGCCAGGATCTGCCCCTACAGAAACATTTCCTCAAGCCCTTTGCCCCCGGAGCCGATCGCTTTGAAGGGCTAGAAATTGAACGATCGTCCCATAATGTTCCCATCCTCAAAGAAGCCCTGGCCTATTTAGAATGTCGTGTTCAGGATCGCCTAGAGTGCCCTGATCACTGGATTGTCTACGGCACGATTGAAGCGGGACAAGTTTTCCACGAAGACGGACGCACTGCGGTTCATCACCGTAAAACCGGTAGCCGCTATTAAATCTCAGGTCAATCTGTAGGGGTAAATCTCCAGGGATACCCCGCTTGATTGAAGTCTCTATTCCTGCCTCCTCGTCTATGCCGACCCAAGTTTTTGAACAGCGGATCCCCATCCAAGCCCCTGCCCAGGTGGTAGAGCAGTGTTTAACGGAGCGATCGTTAATGCACCAATGGCTCAACCCGGCTCTGCGCTGCGATCCGGTGGGGGAATGGTCGGTGGCATTGGGGGCAAAAAGTCGCTTTATCTTGCAAATTCCCGTTTGGGAGCCCGCTTTAGAGAATGAAGTGGTCGAACGTCGGCCGGGACTGATTGTTTGGCAATTTAGTGGCTTCTTTACCGGAACCGATCGCTGGGAGTGTATGCCCCTAGGGGAGGACACAACCGAACTCCTCAACCGCTTTGAATTCCAAATCCCCAATCCGTGGGTCAACTTTGGCTTTCAGATCTTTGCGGCCCACTGGACGCAGCGAGATATGCAGGCCCAGCTAAAGCGCATTCAACAGCTTGCCGAAACCCTACTCCCTAACCCCTAACCCCTACTCCCTAACCATGCAAGAAATGCAAGACGTTCAGACCATCTCTGCAAATTGCCCTGAAAGTATAGGAAGGCCATCCCCCTAGGGCCTAGCTTAGAAGTCTATGAAAAGTGGCTGGCTAGTCAAGATAGTCAAGATAGACCTGAAGTCTAGTAAATTATTCCCCTTTAGTCATGCCTTCACGGCGTAAATCTGCGCCCGGCTGTGACCTCAGCCCCAGGACTATAGCCCCAAGTGAGAAGCCCCAAGTTAGGAGCCAAGGATTGCCAGGAAAATGGAGCGGTGAATCACGGTTTTTTCCCTTTTGACATACTCCCCGACCTAAAGGTGCGGGGATTCTTGACCATCCCAGACTAGCCCCAGTCCAGGGGTCTAAGCTTGGCGCTGGAATAGCTCCCTTATCCCCCGATAAACAAAGCGACTAAAGTCCAGCAGTTTGAGGGGAATACGGATC
>JBEAPM010000318.1:0-4847 GCA_041164445.1 Cyanobacteriota bacterium | reverse complement strand
GGCTTGGTTCAGCGACATTAACCATACCCAGCGTGGCGTGGACTGGCAAATGAGGATAGATGACGCACGCTGCAAGTTGGCCTCTGTCTACCCTAAAATTAAGTCTTGACGCTGCACTAGGAGAAGATTACCTCAAGACAGATTTGACCGTGGGTGAATCATGCAACAAAGCCTTGCGAAGGGGATCGCATCAGAGGAGAGAAGGGTTTGGACAGAGAATTTGACTTTCTAACTGTTCCCAGGTTTGCCGGGAAACCCGAACTGCAACACGGCGGCATCGCTGAATCAACAGACAAATTTGCAGGTAATGGTACAACTGCTGGGCTTCTTCGGGGCTCAGTTTCAACCATTCTTCCTCCAGGTTGAGGGCTTGTAGCCACAGACTAAATACCTCTTTAACGCCTTCGGGAGACACTTCTAGCCCATGGGACTTGAGGGCTTTTAAGCGGGAAATCAACCAGGCCATGCGACCATCGGGAAAGACTTGTAACCGTTTGAGTTCCAAGGCTACATTCAGGGGAAAGTCCAGGTCTAAGTTTCCCCCTGGCCCCACATCCAAGTCCAGGAGAATAATGCGTTCGAGTTCCAGGGCGACCTGATGATCCAACACTAGCACTAGATCTAAACTGAGGTTCAGGGCCCGATCGATGGCTTGATCCACGACGATGCTTCGGGTCATATCCAAGGCCCGATCCAAGGCAATGGCGAGGGCGATCGTTCGTTTGACCACTGGACTAAAGGGGCCTTGAGAAGGTTGAGTGACCTGGGCTGTCCAGGTTAATAAACGTTGGAGGCGATCGCTTTGAATCTGCTGTTGGGCCGCTTCTGCCAAAAGTTCCAATAACCGATCGCTCCGATCGACTTGGGCCGCAAGAAAAATAAACACCTCTCGCCAATGCAGATCCGTGGCATACTGACTGACCACCGGCTCAATGGGGGTATCGTACTGTGCCAGATAGCGGGCGGTGAGGAACTCTTGAAGGCTCCGGTGGGAAAAACTATAGTAAGACTCGCCGGGGGGATAGTGGATCGACAACAGTAAACCCTGTTTCACTAAACGATGGAGCAGTTCCTGAATTTTGGGTTGGGTGGCCAGCGTTAGGGTTTCTGCCAAAAAATCCTGAATTTGGTGTTCAAACGGTTCCCCCGGATAAACCAACTGTTGCTTAATTAAGCCCTGATGGGCTAATTCCGACAACAGGGCCTTCTCCACTTCGGCGGTGAGGGTCGCTTCCTGCAAAATTTTGAGATTCGAGGCTTTCGGATCCACCGCTTCCAGAACCAAATCGATCGCTTCGCGATAGACCGCACTGGGATTACCGGGGAGTTGTTGAGTTTGGCTATAAACACGGCACAGGGTCACCAAAAAGAGCGGATTCCAAATGAGATCCCGCAACCGAGAAGACCCTAAGGCAATGGTGAGATTTTTGAGGTGAACCACCAAGTCCGGCACAACCCCCAAAAACAACAGTAAGTGTTTCCGAATCAGCATGGCCACCTGCTGAGAATTGAGGGGGGCAATATCCACCGCCACAAACCGTTTCAAACTGAGATAACCCGCCGCTTTGCGACAGGAGAGGACATAGCGATTTTTGGGATATTTCTCAACAAAAGCCTCGATCGTCTGCTGCATGGTCAAAAACTGCGCACTGGGCACCTCATCGAGTCCATCCAACAACAGCAAAACATTTCCCTGCCGGAGGAGGATATCCACAAGACGGGCGGCATGGGGAAAACCACAACGACTAAAGATCTCAACGAGGAGGGTTTCAAGGTTAAAAGAATCCTCCTGGGTGTAACGGAGGGGAATAAACACCGGAAAGCAGAGATGGGCAAAACTGCTCTGGGGACTGCCTTGCAGGACTTCAATACCTAACCAACGCAGGAAGGTGGATTTGCCATAACCCGGTTCCCCAAACACCAAGAGATATTGTTTTTGATTGGCAACGTCTAGACTGGCCCGTAAACTTCTGACCCGCTTTTCTTGATCCCGAGTCTGACGCTGACGATGAAGTTGTTTTAAGGTTTTTGGAGATTCGGTAGAGCGAATCGATCGCTCATCCACCACCTGTAAAGGCACGTAAATCCGACTGAGGGGAATGGGACGATCGACACCGGGAAGCTGGATAAAGGTATAACTCTGAGTATAAAAAGCAACATATTTATCCACCGCCGTAGCGATCGCCGTTTGCAAAGCGGCCGTGGTCACCGGAGTACTGGTTTGAAAAGCAGTATTGACCAAGCGGATCAAGTATCGAGCCGCTTCCTTAGGGGGAGCAGTGAATTGACCTGGATCCGGGATGGAATTCGCAGCCATAAAGTTCCTTGGGCTCTGGGTACGCTAGTTGCAATCGGTACTCCGTAATACCGGTCTGAGCTTCTTAATTTTGACATACTCATCGGTAGGGATGAAAAGTCTTGAGCAGGTATCAGCACTCCCTTCGGCTCTGCGCAAGGAACTGAGCGGGTATCCACCCCATTTCCGGCTAGACGTTGACGAGGGAAGCCAAGGGATCGGGAATCTCAGTAGAGGGGGCTTGAAATTCTCCCGTCAAGACAAATTCTAAGCGTAGCTTCAGCCAGGTAATAAACTGCTCATTCTGAGAAACGATCGCCGCAGCGGGTTGAGGGCACTTCGCTTTTACCGCAGCTAGGGCAGGCGCGTCTAAGAATGCCGGTTGTTTGATTAACCAGAAATCAATTTCTTTTTCTTGCTCTGCATAGTGGCGATGACGTTCCCGGAAGACTTCATCGAGGGGTTCATCTTCACAGAGAAATTTTTGGCTAGCGGCCAAATAATAGTAGGTTTGCATAGGGTGGTAATTCCTAAGGGTGCTGAAATATTGTCATTCAAACCTGGTTATGCTGCAACTGATGGGAGGCTAACCGGTTTTCCCTTGAGTGCTAACGGTTTCCAAAAACGCTTCTATCTGGGCACGATCGGGCAAGGAGGGTTGGGCTCCCGGTTGCTGTACCGCGAGGGCGGCAGCGGCCATGCCCCAGAGGATGCCTGCATCTAAGGAGACAGATTGCAATAACGCGGCAGCTAAAGCGCCATTAAAGGCATCCCCCGCTGCGGTGGTATCGATCGCTTCTACCGGAAAGGCGGGGATATGTTGGGGCTCATCAACGTGGGAACTGAACCAGACGACTCCCGCTTCCCCCAAGGTAATCATGGGGATACTCACGCCCCACTCCCGGAATTGCCTGACTCCCTGTTTGGCGGCTTCAATACTCTCAATGGGCATTCCCAGCAGTTGGCTGGCTTCCCCCTGGTTGGGGGTCAAAATATCAATGAGGGGATAGAGGTTTGCAGGAAAGTTCGGAGGAACAGGGGCTGGATCTAAAATGACGGTCACACCCGCATCCTGGGCCATTTCCGCCGCCGCCATCACTTGGGCTAAGGGCACTTCTAACTGCAATAAGAGAATTTCCGTTTGGGGCAGGAGCGATCGTAGCTGTTCTAGATCCTTCGCCGCCACCGCGCCATTGGCTCCGGCCGCTAACACAATTTGATTGTCACCATTTTGAGCCACCGTAATAAAGGCAACTCCCGTGTGCTCGGTTGGATCCTGACCAATACCGATCGTTTCCACCTGATTGGCCTTGAGATTTTCTAACAACAGATGTCCCCAGGCATCCTGCCCCACTCGCCCCACCATGGAGACGATCGCCCCAGCCCGGGCCGCTGCCACTGCTTGATTGGCCCCTTTGCCACCAGGAATTTGCTGAAAGCCTAAGCCTAACAGGGTTTCCCCCGGCAGGGGAAGATGAGGGGTTCGCACCACCAAATCGAGATTAAGACTGCCAAATACACAAATTGACATGAGCAGTGTCGCCCAGACTCTTGACAAGAAACGAGGGTTACCGCGCCCGCTCCAGCAAACATACGACCAGAATTATTGCCAGAGGCGATTTTCCAGATCCCGAAGTTGGCGTTCTAAGCGATCGAGACGGCCCCGCAGTTCATCCATTTCTGCCTGGCGAGGCACACCAATTTCCTGGAGAATGATCCGTAATTGGCGTTGCAGTTGAACTTCAATATTTTCTTGCTCAGTTTTGAATTGAGCCATTAAATCCTCAATCAAGGCACTGGCTTGATTGGAATCCAGCCGTCCACTTTCGACCCAGTTCTCTGTAACTTCTTTGAGTTTTTCGGCCACAAGGGACGTTGTTCCCACACCAATTAACAGCAGTTGTTTTAAAAAGTTATCGTCATTCATAGCTAATCTCGTGATGATGAATAGGCTAACCGCTTAACATGGGCAGGGGAATGGTTAGACAAAATGACTGCCCTACACTTCCCCTCAAGCTTACCCTAAAAAACATCATAAGACCTCACGGGGAAACCCAACCGCTTTAGCTTTGGGGGTGTCAGAACGATCGTGACTGCACACCAGTGAAATCAGGCTGAAACACTGGAACCAAAAGGTGAAGGATAGGGAGTAGGCGGCTACAATTCCGACCTACAGCACACCCATTAAACTGGGTTCCATGCCAACGATCGCCCCGTTGGGCAAACTCTTCTTTGCTATAGCGAGGTTGACGAACTACCATATTAGCAATTTTTCCTCGATCGTCGGTCATACCCAGAAAACAACGGACTAAGCAATCAAGCTTTGTGACGGGATCGTGAGCAGTCTTGAGCATCGTCTAGATTCTATAGTTCATAGAACCTTATAGGGAACTACCGCAGAAATCGATCCGATTACGGAAAACAGCAATGTTTTTAGCATAGATTTTTTGTGATTCTTCTCATCACTAGCATAGAAAAATCTCAATCCAAACCCGATCGGAACGATCGAACTTAAGCCTTAACCCAGAGGTGGCGGCCTTTGCCTTAGAAG
>JBEAPM010000317.1:0-13014 GCA_041164445.1 Cyanobacteriota bacterium | reverse complement strand
GGAATGGCTTCCCGGAAGTGTCGCACTAGCATGACTTTGGCAAAGGCGGTACAGCCCTGAGACCCGTGGAAGAGGGGCATCATCCCTCGAATCCCTAAAAAAGCGAGGGAAGCCCCTAGGGGTTGACTTTGCTTCAGTGGATTCACCGCAACAGGCTTATTCCGACTGATCACTTTAGTGGCAAGTTCAGGGGCAAGCTCAGAGGTAGAGTCAGGAGCATCGCTGGAGGTATCAGTACGGGATTCTTGATCCCAGGGAGCGGTAAGCCGAACCTGAGCCCAGATGGGGCTGTGGAGGGCTTCATCCAACTCCTTCGCCATTTCAATCATGCCGACGTAGCCGGCGTAGGGATGGTGGCGTTCTTGGTTAATATCGAGGAAGGGAATCCGAGCTTTGAGGGCAGTGTACTGATTGCGACCTCCCGCAATGAGCATATCCGCTTTCGTTTTAGCAATGACTCGCAGAATTTCTTGAGCATTACCCTTTTCTAGCATGATGCCCTCTTGACCCAGCAAGTTTTTAATGCGGGCTTTATCTTCTTCTGTACTCTTTTTTGTACTAGTAGCAGCTACTTCAATGCCTAAATCCTTGGCGGCGGAAATGATTGACCAACTCTTTACACCACCGGTATAAAGGACAATGCGCTTACCCTGAAGTCGCTGACGGTAGGGGGCTAGAGCTTGATTGAGCTTAGTGGTTTCTTCCTCAATCACGGCTTCTACTCTAGCTTTGAGATCCTCATCTCCAAAGTGATTGGCAATATCCCGCAGTAAGCGGTTCATATCCTCTACGCCGTAGATGGACTCCTCCAGGTAGGGAATACCATAACGCTCCTTCATTTTATGCGCCATGTTGATCAGGGCTTTGGAGCAGATCATGATATTGAGTTTCGCCCGGTGCGCGTAGGCCACTTCTTTGTAGCGGGCATCCCCGGTAATCTTGGACAGGACCCGAATGCCTACTTTTTCCAGTATGGGCAGTACGCCCCACATTTCACCGGCAATGTTGTACTCCCCAATGAGGTTAATGTCGTAGGGGGTTGTATATTCTGGTTCAGCGGTGCCCACAACGTACTCTAGGAGTGCTTCGCCTCCAATCCGGTTCCCCAGGTTCTTACTGCCCACAAAGCCCGGAGACGTAACGGGAATGACGGGAATGGCAAATTTTTCAGTCGCTGTTTTGCACACCGCATCTAAATCATCACCAATTAAGGCAGTAACACAGGTCAGGTAGACAAAAACCGCAGCGGGGTTATAGCGTTCCTTGACATCATGAATGGCTTTGTAGAGTTTCTTCTCCCCGCCAAAAATGATGTCATTTTCACTGAGATCAGTAGTAAAGCCCATTTTGTAGAGCATGGGCCCGGAGGAAAGACTGCCACGACTGCCCCAAGAGTTCCCCGCACAGGCGATCGGCCCGTGGACGAGGTGAGCAACATCCGTAATGGGGACGAGGGCGATACTGGCTCCATCAAAGGCGCAACCGCCTTGGGCTGCACCGGGTTGGGCTTGCTGCTGACAGGCTTTATTTTTACCTTTACCTTCTTTTTTATGGTTATGATCACAACCGGGTTGAGTCAGGAGTTCGTTAATTTTGCCAGCAGTCATTTTCATGGCGATTTCCTTAAGTTTTGAGTTTTGAGTTTTGAGTTTTGAGGGGTGTAGGTTCAAACGTCAAAACTTTGAGTTAGTCGTCTTGGACAATGATCGGTTGGAGTTGTTCGAGTAAATCAAGTTCTTTTTTGAGACAGCCTACGACAAAGTTAGATTCCAAAAAATGGACGGAGTAGATATAGGCCCGTTGTAGATAGGTTCCAATGCCCACAATGTAGCCAACATCGCCTTTTTTAGCGAGATGAAATCCAATGTCTTTGCCGGGAAAGGTACCATCATTGCGGATCAGTTTGCGAACCCGAACACGATCGCCAATTTCAAAGGCTGGTGGGGAATCAATTTCAATTTCGTCACTGAGCTTCATGGTTAGGTCGTAGGGGGTAGGGGACAGGGATTAGATTGTTATGAGTTATGAGTTTTGAGTTTTGAATTGAGTTTGCTGCTCGTAACTCATTACGGATGGATCGAATAGAGAAAACCCATTGGAATGGGTTTATACCTGTAGGTTGGGTGGAGGAACGAAACCCAACTGTTTCTTGGAGGTTACAGGGTTGGGTTTCGCTGTCGCTAACCCAACCTACAGCTATGTCCTTTCATCTCTACCGAATGAGGTCGAAGGAGATGTCCGTCTTCGCGGGAATGATCGTTTGACGATCGAGTTCATCCAGGATGGTGTTAATAATCCAGTTGAACTGATTGATAGCACCTTGATAACCGAGGGTGGCATAACGGTGCATGTGATGACGATCGAAGATGGGATAACCAATACGAACTAAGGGGGTATGAGTATCTCGCCAGAGATACTTACCGTAGGAGTTCCCAATTAGTAAATCAACGGGCTCAGTGAACATCAAGGAGCGTAAATGCCAGAGGTCTTTACCCCCCCAAACCGTTGCACCTTGACCATAGGGGCTATTGGTTAACAGTTCCCGTGCTTCTGCTTCAAACTCATTATTGCTGTTGGTCACAACAATATGAACCGGCTCAGCACCCATTTCCAACAAGAAGCGAATCAGTCCTAGAACATGATCTGGATCGCCGTAGAGGGCAATTTTCTTACCATGAATCCAAGCTTGGGAATCCGTCAGTGCATCCACTGCACGACCCCGCTCATCTTGGAGTTCCTTGGGAATAGCCTTGCCCGTGATGGCAGACAGCGCCATGATGAATTCATCCGTTCCCTGAATCCCAAAGGGACGGAAGTTATAGGTCTTTTGTCCCCAATCCTTGGTGATCATTTCCTGGGTTTTGGCGGTGGAGTACTTCTGGAAGAAGAAAGAGCCTTCTGCGTTAATGGTATCGGCTGCATCTTCCAGCGTGGTTAAACCGTTGTACATCTTGAACTCACCGGTATTGGGAGAGTCAAAGCTATCGGAGTTATCGGAAACGATCGTGTAGTCGATGCCGAAGAGTCCGAGAATGCGCTTCAGTTCACGGATATTGCCAATGTAAGGATCAAAGCCCAGGTTAAAGTTAAACTTCCCGTTAGTGGTATCAGCCTTTTTGCCGGCTGTCAGGGTCGTTAAAATGCTCTTGAGCATATTGTCGTAGCCCGTGATGTGGGAACCGACAAAGCTGGGAGTGTGAGCCGCAGGAACGGGTAAGTCCTGGGGAATGAATTCTTCATTCTTCGCGGTTTGGATGAAGGCACCAATGTCATCCCCAATGACCTCTGCCATACAGGTGGTGCAGAGGGCAATCATCTTGGGATTATACAGGGTGTAAGAATTACGCAGCCCGTCCTTGAGGTTACTGAGTCCACCAAAGACCGCGGCATCTTCCGTCATGGAGGAGGAAACGGCTTGGAAGGGCTCTTTGTAGTTCCGGGTTAAGTGGCTCCGGAAGTAAGCAACACAGCCTTGGGAACCGTGGCTGTAGGGCAGAGTGTCTTCAAAACCGGCAGCAACAAAGAGGGAGCCTAGGGGCTGACAGGCTTTTGCGGGGTTAATGGTCAGGGCTTCGCGGGAGAAATTCTTTTCCCGATATTCCCAGGACTTCGTCCATTCTGCCGCTTCAGCAACGGCTTCGTGACTGTGGGCTCCTTCAAACTGACGCTTATACTCGAACATATCGGTATAAGTTTTTGTCTTGAATAGATCAAAGTGATCTTGAATTTTGCCAGGTTCTGAGGCGGTTTCCGGCACTTGGGGGGTAGTATTCTCAGTCATGGAATTCTCCTAATATTTAGGTGATTGGGCTAGGGAACAGTAGATAGTGGGGAGTAGGTTGAGTTGAGAGACAAAACCCAAGATGACCAATGACTAAACTAAAGGTCTATAGCGTTAGGTGATGCCGTTGCTAACCCAACCTACGTAAAGGATTAGGCTTGATCCCAAGGGGCTTTAACCAAATTCCAGGTGGGGTTATTGATCGCCAGATCCATGTCACGGGCAAAGACTTCAAAGCCTTCGTAGCCGTGGTACGGACCGGAGTAATCCCAGGAGTGCATTTGACGGAAGGGAAGTGCCATTTTCTGGAAGACATACTTCTCTTTAATCCCGGCTGCGATTAAGTCGGGCTTCAGTTTCTTGGCAAATTCTTCAAATTCATAACCACTAATGTCGTCGTAGATGACGGTGCCATCTTTGGCGTAGTCTGCTGTCCGTTTGTAGTCGTCACCGTGACCGAATTCATACCCAGTACCGATCACTTCCATACCCAAGTCTTCAAACGCGGGGATAACGTGACGGGGACGTAAGCCACCCACCATCAGCATCACTTGCTTGCCTTCTAGGCGAGGACGATACTTGGCGATGATTTGCTCCATCCGAGCGGTTTCAGCAGCGATCACTTCTTCGGCTTTCGCTTGAATGGTTTCGTCAAACTGAGAGGCAATTTTACGCAGGGACTTGGCAATTTGGGTCGGGCCAAAGAAATTGTACTCTAACCAACCAATCCCATACTTCTCTTCCATGAAACGGCAGATGTAGTTCATGGAGCGATAACAGTGGATCAGGTTCAACTTCGCCAGAGGAGTCATCACCACTTCGTTAAAGGTGCCATCTCCAGAGAAGTGGCAGATTACCCGCAGACCGATCGCTTCGAGTAAGCGGCGGCTGGGCCAAGCGTCACCCCCGATGTTGTAGTCACCAATGATGTTGACATCATAGGGCCCCGATTCAAAACCTTCGGGAAGCTTGCGGTACTCATCGGCTTTGGG
This sequence comes from Cyanobacteriota bacterium, assembly GCA_041164445.1. Taxonomy (GTDB): domain Bacteria; phylum Cyanobacteriota; class Cyanobacteriia; order Prochlorotrichales; family Prochlorotrichaceae; genus JBEAPM01. The sequence continues at coordinate 8,241 of JBEAPM010000317.1, read as the reverse complement.
CAGTACCCAGTCCCGCACGGTGTCGTTGGCGATGTGGTGACCGAGGGATTGGGAGACACCCCGGAAACCTTCACAACGAACCGGTACAACGGGTTTGCCGTACTCTTTTGCTTTTTGCTTAGCAACGGCTTCAATATCGTCTCCAATCAGCCCTACAGGACATTCAGATTCGATCGTGGTGCCTTGGCTGAGGGGGAACAGTGTTTCTAACTCATCGATCAGTTTTGCTAACTTTTTGTCACCGCCGAATACGATGTCGCGTTCTTGGAAGTCGGAGGTGAATTGCATCGTACCAAAGGTATCAACTCCAGTGGTACCCACGTAGTAGTTACGGCGACCAGACCAGGAGTAGTAACCGCAACCCACGGGCCCGTGACTGATGTGAATCATGTCTTTGACTGGACCCCAGACCACCCCTTTAGCTCCAGCGTAGGCGCAACCACGGGTGGTCATTACACCAGGAACAGATTTCTTGTTGGATCGAACCCCGCAGTCAGCGTTGCCTTCTTCGTGAACGTTAATATGCTTCGAGCGACTTTTTTGGGCTTTCTCAGGATACGCTTCCAGGACTTCCTGGACGAGCGCCTTTCTTTCTTCTACTGTGGTTGCCATGATTGACTCTCTCTCGTTAATAAAGTTTTGAGTGTTGAGTGTTGAGTTTTAAGTTGCAGGGTGAGTTAAGAGTCATGAGTCCAATTCTCTTCTATTCAGTCGATCGTGAACTCATAACTCCAAACTCAGAACTCAAAACTTAGACAAGTGCCGGAACTTTGCCCTGGTCAGAAGCGATCGCTTTTTCGTATTCTTCGTCGCCACCGAGGAGACCAAATTCAACCAGGAGATCTTCCAACTCATCCATCGTGATAGGAGTGGGAATAACGAGGTTTTTGTTCTCTTCGATCTTGCGAGCCAAGATGCGATATTCTTCGGCTTGCTTGCTGTCGGGAGCGTACTCAATCACAGTCATGCGGCGCAGTTCAGCGTGCTGAACAATGTTGTCGCGGGGGACAAAGTGAATCATCTGAGTACCCAGCTTAGCTGCGAGGTTTTCAATCAGTTCAACTTCTCGGTCAACGTTGCGGCTGTTGCAGATTAAACCACCGAGACGAACTCCACCGGAGTGAGCGTACTTAAGAATGCCTCGGGCAATGTTATTAGCCGCATACATCGCCATCATTTCACCGGAGCAAACGATGTAGATTTCCTGGGCTTTGCCTTCCCGAATGGGCATAGCAAAACCACCGCAGACAACGTCGCCTAATACGTCGTAGGAAACGAAGTCTAGGTCTTCGTAAGCGCCTTCTTCTTCCAGGAAGTTGATGGCGGTGATAATGCCACGACCGGCACAACCAACCCCAGGTTCGGGACCACCGGATTCAACGCACTTAACACCTTTGTAACCAGTCAGTAACACTTCATCCAGTTCCAGATCTTCTACGGCACCACGTTCAGCAGCTAAGTGAAGAATGGTGGTTTGAGCTTTACTGTGAAGCATCAAGCGGGTGGAATCAGCTTTGGGGTCACAACCAACGATCATGATGCGATTACGATCGGCTAAACCTGCAATGGTATTTTGGGAAGTGGTGGATTTACCGATACCGCCTTTTCCGTAAAATGCAATTTGACGCATGGTGAATTTTTCTCCGTGAGTAAGCTAAGAGTGAATCGTTACTAAGGAACTGTTGATAAGGATCAACGGGGGGTAAGAGGTTAAGCCCTTACCTAAACTATGTGACGAGGGACTTTGTCCCCTTTGAACTGCCGAACTGGACTTCTTGAAAACCCCAGTAAGATGAGGCTTCAGCAGGCGGCGATCGTCCAAAACCGATCAAAATTTGAGATTTAGTCATGAGGTTTGAGGGGATAGGGGTTAGTTTTGAGTTTTGAGTTTTGAGTTTTAAGGGATTAGATCCCTGGTTTCTTATCGAATTACAGCTAGGTTTTTAGGGGCACCACTACAGAAACCGGGGATCTGAGATGCAATTCAAAACTCATCATTCATAATTCAAAACTGTCTTTCAGACTGGAGCGACTTGTTCCACTGTGAGGGTGGCAAGTACCCGCTCCCGTAGCTTGGTTTCGATCGCGTTTTTAACGGTGGCAGTACTGCTAGGGCAGTCTCCACAAGCGCCCTTGAGGGTGACTTGAACGCGATCGCCATCTACATCGAACAGTTCCACATCTCCACCATCCGCCAGTAGGATGGGACGGATTTCTTCGTCCAAAACTTTTTGGATGCGAGCGATTTTTTGAACTGTGGTGAGGGGTGCCGTGGGGGCAGTGTCAATTTCTGCGGCTAAGCGAGCAGGAACGGCTGCCCGTTCTTCCTGAACTTCTAGCAAAATATCTTCAATGCCTGCTAGACAGGAGCCGCAACCCCCACCGGCTTTGATGTAGTTCGTGACCTGCTCCACTGTGGTTAAGTCATTTTCAATAATGACCCGCCGCACTTTGGGCATGGTGATGGCATAGCAGGTACACACCATCTCGCCTTCATCATCTTCATGGTGTTCCACTTCCACACCACGATATTTGAAGATAGCGGCTTCCAGTGCTTCCTGCCCCATTACGGAACAGTGCATTTTCGCTTCCGGTAAGCCTCCGAGGTAGTCGGCAATGTCCTGGTTAGAAATGGCTAGGGCTTGATCGAGGGTTTTCCCTTTGACAATTTCCGTCAGGGCAGAGGAAGAAGCGATCGCACTGGTACACCCAAAGGTTTGGAACTTAGAATCGAGGATGGTATCCGTGGAAACTTGGATTTTCAGGTGGAGTCTCAGGGCATCACCGCAGGCAATGCTTCCCACTTCACCATAAACGGTATCGACATCCGGCTCATTCAAATTTTCGATCGTCCCCTGGTTAATGGGGTTATAGAACAATTCGAGTACTTTTTCAGAATAATTCCACATAGCTTTGAGGGAGTAGGGGACAGGGGAGAGTTTTGAATTTTGAGTGTTGAGTTATGAGGATCGAATTCAAGGTTAGGGGGAGTCCTCATCAGAAACCGGAGATCTAGTGAATCGGAGTGAATGCACTGGTTAGACTGCTTGGGTGGCGAGATTCCGCTCCTGGAGCCAGTCAGCTTGATCGTTGTTGAAGGGAGAAATGGCTCTGAGCTTTGCCACAATGCCGGGCATCACTGCTATGACCTGGTTCACTTCGGCTGCCGTGGTAAAGCGAGAAAGACTGAAGCGAATTGAGCCGTGGAGGATGGTGTAGGGCAGTCCCATTGCCTGGAGGACATGGGAGGGATCCAGGGAGCCGGAGGTACAGGCAGACCCCGAGGAAGCACAGATGCCTTCACGATCGAGCATCAGTAAAATGGCTTCACCTTCGATGTATTTGAAACCAATGTTGGTGGTGTTGGGAAGGCGATTTGTCCCGCCCCCGTTCACTTGACACTCTGGGATTAACTGGATCAGTTGGGTTTCCAGTAAGTCTCTCAGTTGACTTTCCTGATTCACGCCACTGAGGTGAGCTTGAGCCAATTCAGCAGCTTTACCGAGGGCGATGATGCCGGGCACGTTTTGAGTCCCCGCTCGCCGTCCCCGCTCCTGGTGTCCCCCCAGTAAGAAGGGGCGGAAGCGGAAGCCGCGACGAATGTACAGTCCTCCAGTGCCTTTGGGAGCATGGAACTTATGACCGGAAAAGGTGAGCATATCGATCGTGCTGTTGGCTAGGTTGATGGGTACTTTACCCACTGCCTGCACGGCATCGACATGGAACGTGGCTCCCATTTCTTTAGCGATCGCACCAATCTGTTCGATGGGGAAAATCACTCCCGTTTCGTTATTGGCGTACATGGTGGTCACCAGAGCCGTCCCCCCCGTAATGGCAGCTTCCACTTCCATCAGGTCTACTTGACCCCGGCCATCTACCGACAGATAGGTAACGGTGTACCCTTTCTTTTCCAAGTGCTTACACACACTCAGTACAGCGGGGTGTTCCACTGCGGTGGTCACGATGTGGCGTTTTTCCGGCTGAGCGGAAAGGGCAGCATGAATCGCAGTATTATTTCCTTCACTGCCGCAACTGTTGAAGACGATTTCCGTCGGCTCTGCACCCAACAGTTCTGCAACCTTGTCTCTCGCGTCCTGTACAGCGGCTCCCACCTGTCCACCAAAGCTATGCATTGAAGAGGGGTTACCGTAGAGTTCACTAAAGTAGGGCACCATGGCCTCTAGAACTTGTGGATCAACTTGAGTCGTAGCATTGTTGTCTAAATAAATAGTCATTTACTATCTCCAAGGTTCAGAACTGAGGACTTCAAACTTAAAATTAAGTAGTGGCAGGAATATTGCTACGATCGTTATGGTGCAAGTTTGTTTGCAGATTTTTTAAGGTTTGGGAGTAGGTCTCAAACCAGTCCCGCCAGTAGGGGGGTTGATCAGAAGATTTGAGGCGAGCAACCATCCGGTTATGCTTCGCAAACCAGGATTCCCAGTAATCATTGGAAATTTCCGATTGGGAAGTGAGGGGAACCGCTATGGTGCTAGCAACGCAGCCTTCGTTTGTAGGACACACGGCCCAGCACTGAGCTGTTCCATAACCTTGACACTGGTTACACCGATCGGTCTCAATCCAGAAAGCAGTTCCATCCGTAGCGATCGCTCCCGTAGGACAAGCGGAGAGACAGCGCTGGCAACCAATGCAATTGTGAGTAATGGTAAAAGTCATAACTGAGTGCTCCAGGTGAATCATCCAAATTTTGAATGTTGAGTTTTGAATGTTGAATTTGAAGTTGAACAGCCAATTCAAAACTCAAAACTCACAACTCATAACTTATACAGAAAGGATATACTCATCGTAGAAGTGACGAGCTACCGTTTCGATAACGTCGTAAGCTTCAATTACGGTAAGTCCAGCCTTTTGGAGTTCCTTCTGAGGACAGGGCCCCACTTTGGCAGCCAGGATCGCTTTGCAATCAGAAATCGTCTTGATAATGCCTTCGAGCATTGCCTCTTCACCGTAACCGCCCTGGCAGTAATCCGCCACTTTGCGGTGACCAATGAAGTGAGCTTCCGTGGCATCCACTTCATAAATCATGAACTCTTTGGCATGACCAAAGTGTTGATTCACTAAGCCGCCGCCTTTTGTAGCAACTGCCACTAAGACCTTGGGAGACGCTGCCTTGGGGGTAGAACGACGAGCTGCCGCCGCTTCCTTGCGTTCCGCTAAGGCCACCCGCTTTTGCTCAATTTCACTGTGGATGACTTGACGTTGCTCCAGGTCATAGGACGTGGGCATTTCCATGAACTTCTCTTTGGTGAACTCTTGACTGCGATCTTCACCCAAAAGACCCACCGCATCCGCACGACACTGACGACAGTGGCGCATCAGCTTGAGGTTGCCTGAACATTCATCTTGAACCTGCTTCAGTTCTTTGGGAGTGGGACCCCGTTGACCATTGAGACCAAAGTAAGTTCCAAATTCTGGAGCAGAAATCAGGGGCATAATGTTGTGCAGGAAGGCTCCCCGCTCTTGTACAGCGGCGTTCACCTCTTTCATGTGCTCATCATTAATGCCAGGGATGAGAACGGAATTAACCTTACAGAGAATGTCGGCTGCCCGAAGTGCTTCCAGACCCTCCATTTGCCGTTCGTGGAGGATTTTCACCCCTTCAATCCCGCGATAACGCTTGCGGCGGTAGTGAACCCAGGGATAAATCTTTTCACCCACTGCAGGGTCAACCATATTAATAGTGATCGTCACATGGTCAACATTGAGGGCTTTGATGCGCTCAACATAGTCCGGCAGCATTAAGCCGTTGGTAGACAAGCACAGTTTGATGTCCGGAGCTTGTTCGGCAATCAGTTCAAAAGTCCGAAACGTTTTTTCAGGATTGGCCAAGGGGTCACCCGGGCCAGCAATCCCTAAAACCGTCATTTGGGGGATTTTACCCGCGACCACTAAAACTTTGTGCGCCGCTTCTTCTGGGGTTAATAATTCACTCACCACCCCAGGGCGGCTTTCGTTGGCACAGTCATACTTACGATTACAGAAGTTGCACTGAATGTTGCAGGCTGGTGCCACGGCAACGTGCATCCGGGCATAGTGGTGGTGAGCTTCTTCACTATAGCAGGGGTGTTTTTCAATACGAGCCTTCATGGACTCGCTAATGCCGGTGGCCGTATCACTTTTTGTAGTACATCCACAACCACCACTAGATTTATTGACCTTGATTTGAGTTTTAGTCAAGGTAATGTCCAACTCAGGCGTTTCCAGATCAGGCGTTATGGTGGGCGCGGGGGCAAAGGCAGTGGTTGGCGGAGGTGTCATAGTTTTACGAGTGTAAAAGGACTGGATCTATAAGAAGGACGGCGTTGCAGGATATACAACGCCCTTCTCGGAAGAAATGTCTATGCCATAAGCTTTCAACTAATCTTTTCTTTCACAATCAGTGAGAAATGAACCAAGGTGTAGGATTCTGTGGGAATAGCGGTAAGGGGGGCTGGGGTACTCATTTACCGGGTAAAACCGGGAGACCTCACAGTGCTGTACCTTAGAGCGACCTGTGGAATCGATACGCTGAATGAATAGGAAGCAAGTTGCCAAGAGATAAAGGAGCTCTAACCGAGCAAAGTTGACATTGCATTCTCTAAATTCAATCGAACCTTGAAGACTTCGTGTTCGGCGTTGAAAAAGTTATAGCAGTGGCAAAAATCTCAGCCCTGACCCGGCATCCCATGAGATTGATTAGATTATTAATGTTGTACTCGATCGCTGAAACCCTTGCCCTAGAGGAGAATGACTTTTTTTATGGATCGAGGGACGAGTATTGTTGACCAGAGGGACTAGTATTTTGCTGCCGAGGTACGATGATTTCTGTACTCAGGTCGATCGCTATTGCTGACAGGAATACAAGGGGTTTTGAGTGCAAAAATAACTGACAGTTTTTCCCGTACTCAAAGGATTAATTTTGCTACATTAGATACAAAAGCAAAATCATTATTCACACCAATAAGTTTAAATCTGTATCATTTTTATCATTTTTTAATTTTGTTCCGTATCGAGATTGACGTTTTTGTGTTAATTAGTGTTAAGCATTATATGTAAGTAGTCCATTTCATCTCGGTGTCTTTAGGGTCTATCCCTAGAGAACGTTCCCTTAAAGAAAACCCTATTCTGGGGGAGTATTTGAGAAGGAGGGGTGTTTTAGCGGATTTACGACCTGTCCTTATGGTTTGAGCGTCATGTTGAGCAGGGTCTAAAAACAAAGCCCTGATTCCTTAAAGCTTGTTTTGGGGAAACCGAAGAAGTCTACAGGGCGATCGTTTCTCAGGAGCTATAAGCCACAACCTTGGGAACGGAGCTGGCATATCAGAGGGATATCTATATAAGATTCCCACCCTAAAACGGAGATCCAGCTAATTTGATGGGGCACAAGTATAAAATGTTAAGGAACCCTGAAATAAGAATCTGATATTCTGCATTATTTGCTACAGTTTTTCTCGAAGAATTGTACAGTAAACCGCGTAAATCTTGCTTTGAGTACAGGATTGAGGTTGCCTTTGCAACGCCATAGAAATGGTATAGAGCCCTTGCACCGTCAGGGATAGACCTTGAGTACAGAATACTCGTACCTTGCCTCAAAAAGGCCTGTACCCGATCGCTAAAATACTAGGCCCCCTCCCCCACAAGTTTTTCAAACCCTTGTGGGCTTAGGTTTTTTGCACTTAAGTACAGGCTTAATAGTTCTAGTAAACTTGGATGAGACTGGCTTCAGAGAGACATAAATCCTAGCTGTTATAAGCAAAAAGGATGCACTTCTTAAAACTATGTCCTCGTTCCTTTCCTCCCTCCGACAATTTCAGTTCCCCAGTCTTTCCTTGCGGTCATTCCGAGATCTGCGGTTGGGACTGAAACCATTCCCTTTCCAAGAAGACTTTGCCATTATTTTTGAGCGGGATCCCGCTGCAAGTCACTGGTTAGAAGTCCTCTGTTGCTACCCCGGTCTCCATGCGATCGTCGCCCATCGCTTTGCCCACTGGCTGCACCAGCACAAGGTCTTTTTTCTGCCTCGCTTTATCTCCTATCTGAGCCGGATGCTGACGGGGATCGAAATTCATCCCGGTGCCCAAATTGGCAAAGGGGTCTTTATCGATCACGGTCAAGGGGTCGTCATTGGAGAAACCGCGATCGTCGGTGACTATACCCTGATTTACCAAGGAGTGACCCTAGGGGGAACAGGTAAAGAAATCGGGAAGCGTCATCCCACCATTGGCAGCCGAGTCGTCATTG
>JBEAPM010000316.1:0-4806 GCA_041164445.1 Cyanobacteriota bacterium | reverse complement strand
AAACTAATGCTCATGATTCCGGGCCCAACCCCCGTGCCCGAGCCAGTGCTGCAAGCAATGGGGAAACACCCCATTGGTCACCGGACTGGAGACTTTAGTGAGATTTTGATGGCGGTCACTGCCGACCTGCAATGGCTTCATCAGACCCAAAACGATGTGTATATGATTGCGGCCAGTGGCACCGGAGCCATGGAAGCGGGCATTATTAACTTTTTTAGCCCTGGCGATCGGGTCATTGCCTGCGAAAATGGCAAATTTGGCGATCGTTGGATTAAGGTGGCCAAGGCCTATGGTTTGGTGGTGGACGAGGTTCACGCAGATTGGGGTAAACCCCTGGATCCGGAAGTGATTCGGGAAAAGCTAGAAGCGGATACGGACAAACAGGTGAAGGCAGTTATTATCACCCATAGCGAAACCTCTACGGGGGTGCTTAATGACCTCGAAACCATTAATCGCTATGTCAAAGCCCACGGTGAAGCCTTAATTATCGTTGATGTGGTGACCAGTATGGGGGCAATCAGTATTCCCATGGATGAATGGGGGATTGATGTCTTGGCTTCCGGTTCCCAGAAAGGCTATATGTTGCCTCCGGGATTGGGGTTTGTTGCGGTGAGCGAGAAAGCGTGGAAAGCTTATGAAACCGCAACCTTGCCCAAGTTTTACCTAGACTTAGGGGCATACCGCAAGAATTTAGCTAAAAAGCTGACCCCCTTTACGCCGCCAGTGAATCTGGTCATTGCCCTCCAAACCGCATTGCAAATGATGAAAAAGGAAGGGCTAACAGAAATCTTTGCCCGACACGATCGCTTAAAAAATGCCACTCGTTCCGGCTTGCAAGCCTTGGGAATGCCCTTACTGGCCCCCGATAGCCATGCCAGCCCTGCGGTAACCGCAGCGGAAGCCCCGGCGGGTATTGACGTGGAAAAGATCCGTGGCATTCTCAAAAAGCAATTTGATATTTCCGTGGCGGGGGGACAGGATCACCTCAAAGGCAAAATTTTGCGGGTGGGTCACCTGGGCTTTGTCAGCGAGCGGGATATTTTAACCGTGATTGCAGCGATCGAGTCTGCGCTACTGCAACTCGGACACACCGCAACGGCTGGGGCTGGTGTGGCCGCCACTGCGAAGATCCTCGGATCCTAAGGGCGAGAGTTTCGGTCATTCCCCGGTTAAAAGTGTTGAAACCCAGCCGCGAAGCTCAGGGAAGTCGTGAACTCCGGCGATCGGCTATCCCTGAGGATCACCGCTGGATCTGTGGTCACTGCTCCAATCCACTGAGCCTGGGGCATGACCGCTAAAAAGGACTGTAGGTAATCCGCTGGCAGTCCCAGCACCAGTTCAAAGTCTTCGCCGCCATATAAACACCATTCCACGGCTTTGGCTTCCCCTACTTCGTCCGCTAAACCGGGAGCAAGGGGAAGCTCGGCGCGATCGAGAATAGCCCCTACACCACTGGCTCGGCACAGTTGCAACACCGCATCCGCTAAGCCATCACTACTGTCCATACCCCCTAAGGATCGTTGGGGACTGAGGTGATCCTGGATCGATCGCAGGGGGGATAACACCTCTAAGCGGGCCTGGGGATATTGGTGGGCTTGAATCCAACGATCGCTCTGCTCTGGATGCAGAGCCATTTCCCCCAGTAGAATTGCCAGTCCGGCTCGGGAGGCACCGTGAACCCCCGTCACCACCAGTTGATCCCCCACCTGCAGTCCATGGCGGTATAACACATATTGGGGTGGGGCTAAGCCGAGGGCCGTAATAGCGATCGTCGGGGTAGCGGATCGGCAGAGATCTCCCCCTAAAATGCCTTTACAGAGGGAATTTTGCTGCTTACGGCCATGCTGATCTAGACAGCGAGTCATGCCCTGATAGAGGTCTAACACCCAAGCCAACGGGCAGGAAGCCGGTAAGGCCAACCCCACCGTAATGCCCAGCACCTCCGCCCCCATCGCCGCCAAGTCCGAGAGGTTGGCCGCCACCGCCCGCCAGCCTACCGCATCCGCTGGAGTTGTAGCGTTACTAAAATGCACCTGCTCCACCAGAACATCGGTGGTGACCACAAGCTGCGACCCAAAGGTTGACAGTAAAGGGGCTAGACCCACCGCCGCCGCATCATCTCCCACTATGTCTGAGGGGCAAAACCCTTGGAGCAGTTTGAGGAGATCCTGCTCTCCATAATCTGCGATCGTACCGTTCATTTGGGGTCTTCCATGGTCATTGAGTATCTTACCTTTCAAGTTGCGCCCGCAGATCAAGCCACCTTTCTGCACTGGGACGATCGCCTCTGGACACCGATACTCTCGCAACAACCGGGGTATCAGGGCAAAGAAATCTGGCGCGATCGAGAGACTCCTCACCAGATCCACATCGTGATTCGTTGGCAGAGTTGGGAACAGTGGCAAAATATTGATCCCGATCTGCTCCAGGCCACAGAACAAGCCTTTCAAGACGCGCTCCAGGCTGCGGATTGTCCTTACCAATTCCGGGGTTGCCAGGGGTTAGAACTTCTGCCGATTCATTGCTAGGATGATGCAAGAACAGACTTAAACCCTTTACCCCTCGGTGTCCCGATCGCTCTATGCCCCTCTCCCGCCAATTGTGGTTAATCATCGGTGTGATTGTCATTTTGGCGATGATGTTGTGGCTGATTAGTGCGCTGCAACGCCTCTACTGGCAGTTATCCTACACCTCTCCCGTGCTGGCGGCCCTCCTGGTACTCCTCCTCATTGTCCTGGTGGGGGTGCTCATTTTTGCCTTTCTCTATTACAACAATCTCTTCCGGTTGGGGGGTGGCCCCGTTTCCCGTCCCTCGATCGCGGTGCCCCCCGTTAAAACCGATGCCGCCCAAGCCAACCTCAAAGCCCTAGAGCAGCAAGTTTCCCAAATTCAAGACGAGGTGGCCCGCCAAGCCCTGTTGCAACGATCGCGCCAAATTTCCCAGGAGTTAGAACGTCGGGAATTGCGGCTGGTGGTGTTTGGCACCGGCTCAGCGGGGAAAACCTCCATGATTAATGCCCTGTTTGGCCGCATTTTAGGGGAAGTGGGGGCTCCCATGGGCACCACCACCGTGGGAGTCACCTATCGGCTGCAACTGCAAGGGATTCAGCGGGATTTGCTCATTACCGACACCCCGGGTGTCCTCGAAGCGGGGGAAGGGGGAAGCCTGCGGGGGCAAGGGGCGCGGCAACTGGTGGTGGATGCAGATTTAATTTTATTCGTTACCGATAACGACCTGCGCCAGTCGGAATTTAGATTGCTAGAAGCTCTGGTCTCCCTGGGTAAACGATCGATCCTCGTCTTCAACAAAACCGATCGCTATCCCGAAGCCGATCGCCAGACCATCCTGCAGTCCTTACAACAACGGGTGCAGGGGCTGATGAATCCCCTGGATGTGGTGCCCATCGCGGCCCGTCCCGATCCCGTGCAACTGGAAAGTGGCGATCCCTATGCTCCAGAGCCGGACATTCTGCCCCTGATTCGCCGCATTGCCATCGTCCTGCGGGCCGAGGGGGAAGACTTAATTGCCGATAATATCCTCTTGCAATCCCAACGCTTAGGGGAAGAAGCCCGCAAAATTATTGATGCCCAGCGGCGGCGACAGGCGGACAAAGTGGTGGATCAATTTCAGTGGATTAGTGCAGGCATTATTGCCGTGACCCCCCTGCCCATTGTGGATTTATTGGGAACCGCAGCGGTCAATGCCCAGATGGTCGTGGAATTGGGACGCATTTATGGCTGCGAGATTAATCTAGAGCGGGGCCGGGAATTAGCCCTCTCCTTAGCCAAAACCCTCGCGGGTCTGGGCCTCATTAAAGGCTCCACCCAACTGATTGCAACCTCCCTCCAGGTTAACGTGGCAACGATCGTTGTGGGGAGAGCCATTCAAGGGGTGACCGCCGCCTATCTGACCCATATTGCGGGCCGTAGTTTCATTGAATATTTCCGCCAAAACCAGGACTGGGGCGATGGCGGCATGACCGCCGTAGTCCAGGAACAATTTAAGCTCAATCGCCGCGATGAATTTCTGCGCAGCTTTATCCAAGATGCCGTCACCAAAGTGATCCAACCCCTAACGGACAGCCTCGATCGTTCTGCAGCCCCCCGATCAGACACCACTCCCTTACTGCCCGTCTCCACCACGGCCCCCTTCACCCCCGTCCTTCCGGACTACGATCGGCCCCCTGTGCCCCTGCCCCTGGAACGCCCTCGGGTGCAAGATGACTGGGGGGAAAACGAGGGGCATTTATCGGATTGGGATCTGCCCTAGTTTGTGTGTCGGTTGGGTAAAGCATAGCGAAACTCAGTCATGCGCTATCACACTTGGATGTTGGGTCACAAAACTCACTCAAGCGGTTCAAACTTCGACCTCAGAGGGGAAAGGTGGGCACTAACGCGGTTATCAGTCATGGTTATGGTTCCTCCGTGGAGTGAAATTTAAGCCCCTGGCGGATCGGGTTAACGCTCCCAGATCTGGGGTAGAGCAAAACCCGTCAAGTCCAGGGGAATCCAGCTTTTAACCCTGCTAAGGCTCAAATCCGATGCGTACCGTAACCACCAAAGTTAAGATTATTCAGGCGGCTCGACCTGAACCCACTATCCAAACATAACCTGGAGAAACCAATGAAAGCACTCAAAGTTATGGGAACGATCGCTGAAGGGGGACACCTGACCTTAGACCAACCCCTCCTACTGGATAAAAACAGCCGAGTAGAAGTGATCGTGTTAATTCCAGAAGTAACAGACCCGGATGATATTTCCCAAGCTGAAGTTCTAGCAGATTTCAAACAAGCTTGGCAGGAAGCG
>JBEAPM010000315.1:0-4477 GCA_041164445.1 Cyanobacteriota bacterium | reverse complement strand
GAGCATAAATTACGCCAGGATTTCCCCTACCCCGTGGTGTGTGGGCACTGCTGTAGTCTCAGTCTGCAATCGGAACAGGAGTTAGCGGAAACGATCGCGCTGGTCAAAGCGGCGGACATCGGCATTGTTAGTTTGCCCCTCTGCAACCTCTATCTCCAGGATCGCCGTCCTCAGCAGACCCCCCACTGGCGCGGGGTAACAGCTCTGCACGAACTCCGGCAGGCCGGTGTGCCCCTGGCCTTAGCTAGTGACAACTGCCGCGATCCTTTCTATGCCTTTGGCGATCACGATGGTTTAGAAGTGCTGCGGGAATCTACCCGCATTGCCCATTTGGATCATCCCTTTGGGGATTGGGTAACGACGGTGACGAGTACCCCTGGGGCTTGGCTGGGACTGGCTTCAGAGACCACCCTTCAAGTGGGGGCTCCCGCAAACTTTATTTTATTTCAGGGCAGAACCTGGAATGAAGTCTTATCTCGTCCTGAAAGCGATCGGAGGGTGTTTCGTCACGGCCAAGAAATCCACGCTAAGCCCCCCAGCTACGAGACATTATGATCCTGGGGATATGATTCTAGGATCCGGCTCGCCCATAATGTGGCATACTTTTGGGGCTAAAACTCCTGAAGGATGAAGATAGATGCCGATGGGAACGATCGTAGGGCTAGGCGTTTTAGCCCTGGTGGGTGGAACGGCTGCGGTTCTAGAGCAACAGTATCGTCGTCGTCCCGGCAATGCTCTGGTGTTAGATCAAGGGCAATGGGAATTGGCAAAGGTCAATGAGAACCATCTGCAACTCCAGGGCAACCTCACGTTTACCAACACCACCGATCGCTTTGAAATTATGATCCCTGAGGTGAAGGTGAAAGCCAAACTCCTTTCCAAGGCTTCCCTCCAATCCGTGACCTGGAAAACCCAGTGCCAAGGGGATCATCCTGACTTTCCGCCGCGCCCAGATGATTATTGGTATGCCTATATCGTCAAAGCGCACAAACAAACTCAACTCCGCGTCACGATCGATATTCAGGGGGAACCGGAAGCCCTCGCTGCGCTGCAAACGGCTTGGCTCCGCGTTCACTACATTGCCTACGGCCCCGGTGGCCGCACTCCTCGGGTTCATCATGTAGTAGTGCCCTTGCAATACCCGGATCCTCAAGTCACGGGAACCTGGCGCTTAGGGGGAGAATCGGAAACCCATCCCGTGGCGAAAGTGTTGCCCATTTACACCCACCTACTCACGGCGATCGATGATCCGGTGGAAGTTATTCAGCGCTATGTGGCTCCCCATGCCCAACCGGGGGATGTTGTCACCATGGGGGAAACGCCCCTGGCCATTATGCAAGGTCGCTATCGTCATCCCTCCACGGTGAAGCCGGGGGGATTAGCACGACGGATCTGTTGTTACTTTTTGCCTACTTCAAGTTTGGCCACCGCCTGCGGGATGCAAACCTTAGTGGATGTGGTGGGGGCTCCCCGAGTCTTTTTTGCTTTTGTGGGGGGCATTCTCCTCCGCGCCCTGGGGCAACGGGGGGGCTTTTATCAATTGGCGGGGGAACAGGCGCGGCTCATTGATGATGTAACGGGAACCCTACCCCCCTACGATCAGTTTATTGTCTTAGGCCCAACCCAGGTGGAGCAAATCGTAGAGGACATTGAAACCCAAACGGGACTCAAAGCTGCGATCGTGGATGTCAATGATCTCAAAGCGGTGAAAGTGCTAGCGGCTTCAGCCGGGGTTTCCCAAGATTTTCTGACGGCGGCCCTGCGCAGTAATCCGGCGGGCAATGCCGATGAACAGACCCCCATTGTCTTGCTGCGTCCCGTTTCTGGTTAACCGGCACCTTCCATTGCGTGAGTTGTGTGAGTTGTAATCCCCATGGTTTCAGACCCCCCCGAGCATCCGGATCAACCCTCTCCCCCAGCTACCCTGCTGCAACAACTGCGATCGCAAGTCCCCCAGGCTTGGCAAAATTTCACGCCTACGGTAAGCCAAAATACCCAAGCGGTGACGGAAACCGTGACCCGCTCCTTAAAACGTCTACGGCCCAAACAGTTGGAAAGTCTCCTCCGTAGTTGGTTGACGGTGGATGAAGCGAAAATGCGGGGGATTCTTCAGCAGGTGCGGGCCAAAATTCCCACCACAGAAGCCTGGCTGATTGGTAAACCTCAAGCGGGTAAAAGCTCGATCGTGCGGGGACTGACGGGAATTTCTGCGGCGGTAGTGGGTCAGGGGTTTCGTCCCCATACTCAGCACACTCAGCGCTATGCCTATCCCTCTGAGGAACTGCCCCTGCTGATCTTTACCGATACCGTGGGTCTGGGGGATGGCACTTCAGATCCGGAGGAGATTCTCCAAGCCTTGATTCAGGACTTGGAAAATGATGCCCATGGCGCTCGTCTGTTTATTCTCACGATTAAAGTCCATGACTTTGCCACCCAAACCCTAGGGGCATTGATGCAGAGACTGCGGCAACGCTACCCCACCATTCCCTGTTTGTTGGTGGTGACCTGCTTACACGAAGTCTATCCCGATCGGGAGATGCCCCATCCCCCCTACCCGCCCTCACTGGAATCGGTGCAGCGATCGTTTGCCGCCTTAGACAGCGCTCTCCAGGAGGTGAGGGATCGGACAGTGATGATTGACTTTACCCTAGAGGAAGATGGCTTTGAGCCGGTATTTTATGGCTTAGAAGCCCTGCGGGATGCCATTACAGATCTCTTACCCCACGCAGAAGCTCAAGCCATGCGGCAACTACTGAGCCAGGATCCTCACCTCGGAGCCCAGTTGGGGGGCTTATACCGCGAAGTTGCCCGGCGTTACGTCCTTGCGTTTTCGATTATGGCGGCCACCACCGCCGCCGTGCCCCTGCCCTTTGCCACCATGCCCGTCCTGACCACATTGCAAATTTCCATGGTCAGTGTCCTGGGCAATCTCTATGGTCAATCCCTCACCCCGGCTCAAGCCGCCGGTTTGATTAGCACGATCGCCGGGGGGTTTCTGGCTCAGGCCGTGGGTCGAGAACTGGTCAAAGTTATTCCCGGAGTGGGCAGTGTCATTTCCGCCTCCTGGGCCGCCTCCTATACCTGGGCACTAGGAGAAACCGCCTGTGTTTATTTTGGCGACTTACTGGGGGGCAAACAACCGGATGTGGAGCGCATTCAAACCCTTATGCAAGAGTCGCAACAAACGTACCGTGCAACCCATAGGGAATATGCTGCTTCAGATGAAGAATAGCCTCCGTTTCCAGGGTTTGGGCGTTGAGAATCACTAAGTCCGAACAATGACGCTCCGCATTATAGTTGAACCCTAACACCCACCCCTCATCTTCCGCCTGGCCCTGGGGATGGGGCACAAAAATGGGTTCATTGGCAAAACTCCGGGGGGCAAAACTCCTCACCGTCTCTTGCCCGGTTTCTAAATCCAGCTTGACGATCGCTTGGAGGGGGGCATTGCCCTGGGGATGGTGCGCAGCCCCCATGTAGTAATACCGGGCCCGTTTCCCCACGAGGGCGGGCTGTAGGCTGGGAAATTCCACACAACGATCGCTCCAACAGCGCCGTTCCACGGTTTGAGCCTGGAGATTCAAGGTCGATCGCCACAGGAGCCCCGAATCCAACTGATCAAAATCAATGTCTAAGTAATCCGCCTTGGGGTTCACCACCGGCAGACTGTCATAGCAGATGGAATCTACGAGAAGATTGGGCAAGCCGCTGGGATGATCGGGATTGGGCACTTCAAAGGCGTTGGCATGGTGAAAGACAAAACAAGCCTTGGTTTCCAAGACCTGCATGGTCTGAGCCGGATCCCGAGGAATGACGATCGCTTTGGTGGGTTGTTGTTTTTGAAACTGCAAACACTGACCCGGCCCTTGCAGTCCGAAAAGGAAGGGGAGGGGATTGAGGGTAACAGGATTTTGGAAAAAGATGCAATAGTGTTCCGTCAGGGCAAAGTCATGCAAAAAGGCGAAGCCAGGAATCGTGCGGGTTTGTTGCTGCACCACTTGCCCACGGGGATCAAACTCATAGATAGTAATGGAACTGGAAGGCCCGGTCTTCACACTAAAGGCCACGAGGCGAGGTTCCCCCTTCGTACTCGGGGAGCCAGGATCAATGCGGGGATGGGCAGTAAAGGGTTGATTCTCCGCCAGTAAGCCATCTAAGCGATCGATGCCCAAAGTCTCTAAAGTGTGGGGATCGAGGCGATAGGGTTCTGACCCTTCCCACAAAGCCCAGAGACGATCGTTCCAATACAGCACATTCGTATTGGCAATCTTCTTCATCTTCAAGTCAAAAATATTCGCCAGCCATCCCCCAGGCTTTTGGGTGCCAAACACCCCTCGGTAAAGAATCTTCCCTGCGGCTTGCTCCGCCACATATTCTTCCGTGCGCACATAGCGGTTACGGAAATGGACACTACCCTGCTCAAAACGAAACTGACAGATCATGCCATCTCCATCAAAGGGATGGTGAATGCGCTGCC
>JBEAPM010000314.1:0-6196 GCA_041164445.1 Cyanobacteriota bacterium | reverse complement strand
GGCTTGGTTCAGCGACATTAACCATACCCAGCGTGGCGTGGACTGGCAAATGAGGATAGATGACGCACGCTGCAAGTTGGCCTCTGTCTACCCTAAAATTAAGTCTTGACGCTGCACTAGTCTTTACCACTGATTTAGGACTGCTGTATCAACCCATTGCAGTGTAAATCATTTGCTCAAATCTCCCACTTTTCCCACTTTTTCCCGATCGTTCGCTGGTCCACTTTCAGACTGCACTAATCGCTCTAGTTCCTCCACCTCCAAGGCTTTCGTGCTGGGAGAGGTGCGGAAACTGAGCAGGGATTTGATGACAATGTACAACACGGGCACCACGAACAAGCTGAGGAAAGTGGCAAAGAACATTCCGCCAAAAACCGCTGTCCCTAAGGATTGACGGCTCCCGGCTCCGGCCCCCGTGGCAATAACCAAGGGAAAAATGCCCATCAGGGTGGAAATGGAGGTCATCAGGATGGGGCGGAGGCGTTGTTGGGCCGCTTCCACGGCCGCCGAAACGATCGTTTTGCCTTCTTCCCGCAGTTGGTTGGCAAATTCCACAATCAAGATGGAGTTTTTACTGGCGAGACCAATCAGCATCACTAAGCCCACCTGGCCATAAATGTCGTTGGGAAAGCCCCGCAGGAATTGAGCCAGCAAGGCTCCGAGAATGGCGAGGGGAACCGCCACCATGATGATCACGGGATCCACGTAGCTTTCGTATTGGGCGGCGAGGGCGAGGAAAACAAACACCAAGCCTAAGCCGAAAATGAGGGGGGCTTGACCCCCGGACTCAATTTCTTCACGGGAAAGTCCAGACCATTCGTAGCCGAAGCCTCGGGGCAGGACTTTTTCTGAGACTTCTTCCATTGCGGCGATCGCGTCACCGGAACTGGCTCCCCAGGCGGGTAGTCCGTTGATTTCGATGGAGCGGGCCAAGTTGTAGTGGTTAATGGTTTGGGCCCCGGTGCTGGAGGTGAGGGTGACAAGACTGCCCAGGGAAATCATTTCGCCACTGTTGGAGCGCACATAGAGCCGATCGACATCTTGGGGATCGTTGCGGAAAGGCTCGTCCGCCTGGACATAGACCCGGTAGTTGCGCCGCGCCAGGCTAAAGTCGTTGACGTAGCGGGAGCCGAGGTAGGTTTGCAGGGTACGGTAAATATCGTCGATGTTGACATCCAAGGCCTTGGCGCGACGGCGATTCACTTCCACTTTGAGTTGAGGACTGTTGGCGGAGAAGGTGGTGAAGGCCACCATGACCTTGGGATGCTCCATCGCTCCCTGGATCACACTGCCAGAAGTTTGCACCAACTCATCCAAGCTGAAGGTGCCCCGTCGATCCTGCAACTGGTACTGAAAGCCACCAAAGCTACCCAGACCCCGAACTGCGGGGGGATTAATGGGTAAAATTCGGGCTTCAGTGATAGACAGGAGTTGTTGCTGGACGCGGGCAATTACCGCTAGAGCAGACTGATTGGGACTAGTGCGCTCCGACCAGGGTTGGAGGGGGACAAAGACCACACCGTTGTTGGAACTACTTCCACTGAACCCAAAGCCCCCGACGGCGAAGGTGGCCCGCACTTCCGGTTGGGGCAGCAGAATTGCTTCGATTTTTTGCATGACTTCCCGGGTGTAGCTTAAGCCCACGCCCTGGGGCCCACCGACAATGACAATGAAGTAGCCCTGGTCTTCGTCGGGCAGAAAGGCTCCGGGCACCATACCGTAAAGTCCGTAGGTGCAGGCCAGCAGGGTGGCAAATCCGGCCACAACGAGCCAGCGCAGTTTGACTAAGCCCCCCAGGATGCCGCCGTAGAGGCCTTGGATCCAAACTAAGAAGTCATTGAACCGATCGAAGCACCAGCCAATGACTCCGGTGTGGTGGTGGTTCCGGAGCAGGAGGGCAGAAAGGGCGGGGGTCAGAGTCAGGGCATTAAAGGTGGAAACCGCAATGGAAAAAGCGATCGTCAACGCAAATTGACGATAGAGTGCCCCCGTGGTGCCGGGGAAGAAGGCGACGGGCACAAACACCGCCATCAGCACGAGGGAGGTGGCAATGACCGCCCCCGTGAGACTCCGCATGGAAGCAATCGCTGCACTTTTGGCATCTAGACCTTCTTTAATGCGGCGCGAAATATCTTCAACGACAACGATCGCATCATCCACCACCATGCCACTGGCTAAGGTTAGACCAAAGAGGGTGAGGCTATTAATGGAAAAGCCAAAGAGTTTGACAAAGGCAAAAGTCCCAATCAGGGAAACGGGAATGGTAATGGCGGGGATCACGGTGCTCCAGCCATCTTGGAGGAAAATGAGGATCACCACAATGACCAAACCCACCGCCATGAGGAGGGTATTCACCACTTCCTTCATGGACTGTTCAACGTAGTCTGTGGTATCAAACCCCACATCGTAAGCAATGCCCTGGGGGAAGTTGGCCGCTAATTCCTTCATCTTGGCTTTAACACCCTGGGCCACCTCTAGGGCATTACTGCTCGGCAGTTGAAAGATCCCCAGCCCCACGGCTTCCTTACCGCGAAAGCGCACAAAGGTATTGTAATTTTCTGAACCCAGTTCAACTCGCCCCACATCCTTGAGTTGTACCAGATTGCCGTTCTCGCCCCGGCTGATCACCACTTCCTCAAAGTCTTCCACACTGGTGAGGCGGCTATCCCCCCGCAGGTCAATCTCGTAGCCCTGTTCGTCACTGACGGGAGCTTGGCCAATACGCCCCGCACTGGCTTGGAGGTTTTGCTCCCGCAGAGCAGCAATCACATCATCGGCAGTCAATTGACGACTGGCCAAGCGATCGGGGTTGAGCCAGATACGCATGGCATACTTGCGTTCCCCAAAAATACGAATACTGGCGACCCCTGGCACCTGCTTCAGGGCATCAACAATGTAGAGATCTGCATAGTTACTGAGAAATGTACTGTCGTAGCGATCGTCCTCACTATAAAACCCCAACCCCAGAAGAATATTATTCGACTGCTTACTGACACTCACTCCGGACTGTACCACCGACTCCGGCAATTGCGGCTCCACCACGGAAATCCGGTTTTGTACGTCCACCGCCGCCACGTTCTCATCCCGATCCGCTGCAAAGGTTACCGTAATGGCACTACTGCCATCATTACTGCTACTGGAGGTCATGTAGCGCATCCCCTCCACCCCATTAATGGCCCGCTCTAGGACATTGGTGACGGAATTTTCCACCGTTGCCGCATCAGCCCCGATAAAGTTAGCGTTGACCGTAACCTGCTTCGGGCTAATGTCCGGGTACTGGGCAATGGGCAAGGTGGGAATACAAATCAGACCGATCAACAGGGTTGCTAGGGCGCAAACGCTGGTGAACACCGGACGCTTGATGAAAAAGTTGACAAACATGAGCGGGGAGGAGGAAAAGGGAGCTTAAAACAATCTAAAGCCATTGTTACTATAACGAATCTGAGCCCATTTCATGGGCTGATCATTCAATAACGGAATCACGATCGCTCTGTCTATCGGCAAAAAGTCCACCAACTTAAGGCGGAAGAGTAGGGCGCGGAGCGCCGCACTCTTCCATTCAATTTTTTCCCTTGCAGTGGCAAGCCGGCCAAAAAACGGGCAGAGGTCAAGCCTCCACCCTTAAGGTGTAATAAGGAAATCAAGAAACAGCAAGACAAGGGAATAAATCAGCAAGCGATGAGAAGAGAAGCTTAGCCATTCAAGCTAGAAGCTTCCACCGCCGCCAAGTCTAAGGGGAAATTATGAACATTGCGTTCGTGCATCGCTTCAATGCCTAAACCTGCTCGGTTGAGCACATCAGCCCAAGAGGGAACCACTTTTCCTTGAGCATCCAAAATGGATTGGTTAAAGTTGAAGCCATTGAGGTTAAAGGCAAAACAAGCCACGGCCAAGGACGCAAACCAAATGCCTACAACGGGCCACGCCGCCAGGAAGAAGTGAAGTGCGCGACTGTTATTGAAGGAGGCATATTGAAAGATTAAGCGACCAAAGTAACCGTGAGCCGCCACAATGTTGTAGGTTTCTTCTTCTTGACCAAAGCGGTAACCACTGTTTTGGGATTCCATTTCCGTGGTTTCCCGAATCAAAGAAGACGTGACCAAAGAACCATGCATTGCCGCAAATAAGGCACCGCCGAAGACTCCGGCAACCCCTAACATGTGGAAGGGATGCATCAAGACATTATGCTCTGCTTGTAAAACAAACATGAAGTTGAAAGTCCCTGAAATCCCTAAGGGCAAGCCATCGGAGAAAGACCCTTGACCAATGGAGTACACCAACAGCACCGCAGTTGCCGCCGCTACAGGAGCAGAAAACGCCACCGCAATCCAAGGGCGCATGCCTAAACGGTAGGACAACTCCCACTCCCGACCCATATAGCAGAAAATACCAATGAGGAAATGGAAGATAATCAACTGATAGGGGCCACCGTTGTAGAGCCATTCGTCCAGGTTAGCAGCTTCCCAGATGGGGTAAAAGTGCAACCCAATGGCGTTGGAACTGGGCACCACAGAAGCGGTAATGATATTATTGCCGTACAACAATGCACCGGATACCGGTTCACGAATTCCGTCAATATCCACAGGCGGTGCTGCGATAAAAGCAATTACAAAACAAGTCGCAGCCGTAAGGAGCGTTGGGATCATCAGAACCCCAAACCAACCCACATAAAGGCGATTATCTGTGCTTGTAATCCACTGACAGAAACGCTCCCACAGGGAAGTCGTCTGTTGTTTTTGAATGATGGTAGTCATAATGTATAAACCAGCTTAAAGTACTGGGGATTAACGTTATCCGTCAATCACTATTTAGTTATACTTCTATCTTTTCAACTAGTCAAGGGGGAGTGCGAAAAAAATCTCTTGACCCAGAAAAATCAAAAGTAGGGACGAGGATCTACCGGTTCTCCATCTCTCCTGACTTCAAAATGCAGGTGTGGGCCAGTGGAATAGCCTGTTGAGCCAACCTTGGCAACGATCGTTCCCTGTGTGACCCAACTCCCTTCGCTGACCAGTAATTCATCCGAGTGGGCATAGAGGGTTGTTATTCCCCCACCGTGATCGAGAATAACAGCATAGCCATAACCCCCATACCATCCCGAAAAAATAACTGCACCATCCGCCGCAGCGGTAATGGGCGTACCATAGTCCACCGCAAAATCAATGCCCGCGTGTAACCGTTCGGTTCCGGAAATGGGATGCACCCGCCACCCAAATTCGCTACTAATGGGGCCATAGACGGGATACCTTAAGCGACCACTGCCTCCACCCAGCACTGGGGGGATAGGACGAGTCCGGTTGGCTCGACGATCGCGGATCAGCTGTCCGATACTGCTGGAATCTTGCTCTAGGCGGGACAGAGCTGCGTCCAGGGCTAAGCGATCGCTATTGAGTCGATCCGCTAGGGCATTCTGATGCACCAGTTGGGTCTCGGTCTGGGCTTTTTGAAAGCGGAGTTGTTGTTGCAGCAGGGCAATTTCATTTTTTTGATTTTCAATATCAAATCGCCGTTGTTGCAGGACAGCAAAGGAGGCTTGAACCGTTTTTAATTGTTGCTGATCCGCTTGGTATAGGAGGCGAATCCGATGACGCTTCTGAAAAAAATCCACCAAATTATCACTCTTGAGTAGCGTCGCCCATCCCTCTAACCGGGGTTGTTTCTGTAGCCAGCGTAGACGGCTCACCATACGGTTTTGTAAGGCTTCGTAGTTTCGCTGAGCTTTCAGCCAGTCTTTTTGCAGGAGTTTAAGAAATTTTTCTGCTAACGCTAAGCGAAATTCACTTTCTTCGAGATTTTGTTCCGTTGCCTGTAACTGTGTTTGGAGATTGATGAGACTATCTTGGGTCAAACTCTGGAGTTGGTTCAGTTGCCCTTGGGTTTTTAAGACATTCTCGTAATAGGTTAAAAGTTGCTGTTCGTACCGTTCCAAAGCAGCAATGGATGGATCTGTCGGTGGGGTTTGGGTTTGCGCCAAGGCAACACCGCCCCCTAGGCTGAAGCACCAGAGTCCCACGATAATGCCAAATAGGGAGAGTATAGACTTGATCCAGTGGAGCATAATTGAATGACTTTAATCAGACTCTAGGTTGAGATGGGATGAAGGCAGTTGTACCGGAGAACCGCACCAGGATTATATTGTCTCGTTTTCAGGGGACAGGGGAGTGATCAGGGCTAAACTTTCCTCGATCGTCTTGAG
>JBEAPM010000313.1:0-7299 GCA_041164445.1 Cyanobacteriota bacterium | reverse complement strand
ACCCTATCGCAGTCAACTGCGGGAAAAGGGACAGGAACGGAAAAATTTTCTGGAGCGTTTACAAGCCCATCAGCGAGATTATGAGGCTCAACTTCAGGATCTCGATCAATTTCAAGATCGGCTCGAACCCGGTAGCGACTGCCCGCTCTGCCATCGCCCCCTTGATGATTTCCATTGGGAACAAGTTCAACATTATCAAACAGAGCAACGCCAAGAAATTGTAGATATGCTCTTGGTTTTAGCCGATCAACTCATGGTGTCGGAACGAGAAATTCAGGTTTTACGGGAAGAATATCGCCGGGTAGATCAAGAGATTAATGGTTATCCCTTACTGACAGAACAACGGGGAAAATTACAACAACAACTCTCTAGTTTAAAAGCATCTCAACTGCACTATCAAAGTCTGTATGCAGAATTCGAGGAACTCGATCGCTGTCAACGCTTACAGACCTGGAATCCCCAGATTCAAATGGAACTGGCACAAATTGAAAAATCCTTAGCGGAGTTGAACTATGACGATCGTTCCCATGCCTTGGCCCGAGGAGAAGTCGATCGCTGGCGTTGGGTAGACATTCGTGCGACTGAATTCCGATCGATGGAAAAAGAATTGCTCAAGTTAGCCGAGCAATTACCACAACTCAACCGTAATATTGCGGATTTAAAAGCAGAAAAAGAGGCATTGAGTACCCGTGAGATCTATCAACAAATTCACATTCTCTCCCAAGGCATTACCGATCTAGATTATGACCTCAATACTCACGATCGCTTACGTCAACAACTCCGCACGTATCAAGACAGTCCTTTAGCCTATCAGTCTTTACAACAAGCGCAAACCAAACTCCCTCAAATCCAAGCACAAATTGAAACGCTACAGATCAGATTAAACCAGTATGAACGGGAGTTTACAGAAAATCAAAGACAACTAGAACATCTTCAAACGTCCCTCGGCCAGTCAGTCTTAGATTTTGATCTCAATCATGCCCTAGAGAAGATCAACACCAAACTGCAAAACGATCGTCAACGCCTAGCGGAAAAACTTTCTCATCTAGGACGATTAGAGCAATCTCGATCGGCTTTAGATCAACTTAGCCAACAGCGGGATAGCAAAGCTCAGGAACTGGAGTCTTGCCACTATCAAGCCCAGTTATACGCTGAACTGATGCAAGCCTTTGGTAAAAAAGGATTACAGACATTATTAATTGAAAATATTTTACCGCAATTGGAAACAGAAACCAATGCAATTTTGACTCGCTTAACGTCCCATCAACTTCATGTTCAATTTATTACACAACGATCGTCTCGTCGCTCTGCTCAGGATAAGTTAATTGACACCTTAGATATTCGCATTGCAGATATTCGCGGAACCCGTTCCTATGAAACATTCTCAGGCGGAGAAGCCTTTCGAGTAAACTTTGCCATTCGACTTGCCTTAGCCCGAGTCCTCGCCCAACGATCGGGGTCTCCGCTACAATTACTGATTGTAGATGAAGGATTTGGAACTCAGGATCATGAGGGCTGCGATCGTTTAATTGCGGCTATTAATGCCATTGCTCAGGACTTTGCCTGTATTTTAATCATTACACACATGCCCCAATTTAAGGAGGCCTTTCAAACTCGCCTAGAGGTAGAAAAAACCACTACAGGGTCACAAGTTCGCTTGGTTTTATAATCGGGTATCTTGATGAATTTGCAGTTTGCATTATCTCAAATAAAAGTCTTTACTCTAACTTGAAATCCACATAGACTGGAACCCCCGATCGTCCATTCGCCGTAGTGGTAAATTGCCAGGTTTGCACCGTCTCAATAGCAGCTTGATCGAGGATACCAGAGCCGCTAGAGGAGCCTAACTGGGCAGCAATAACATAGCCCTCTGGGTGCACATCAACAATGACTTGAACACTGCCACTGTGGGCACTGAGTCGCGCTTGCTGGGGATAGTGGCTAGGGGGAGGACACACCAGACACTGAAAAACTTCAGGGGCTGGAGGTGGAGTAGGAACTGGCGTTGGGATGGGAGTGTGAATGGGGGTTGGCGGAGGCGTAGGAATAGGTGTTGCTTTGGGGGTAGAGCGGGCCGGAGACATTGATCCCTCTGGGGAGGACTGGGGGCGACCAACTGGAGCAGGATTTGCTGTTGTTGTTGCGATCGTCCCGTTGCTAGAAGTGAGGTTCTGTAAGCCAGACTGGACAGGAGGTTTAGCCTCAGAGTCATCGGGAGGAGTCGGATCGGTAGGCTGAGTAGAACTGGACGGAATAACTAGACGCGAAGTCGCGGTTGGAATGGCAGATGGCGAATCTAATGGTTCCTGAGCATTACGATCGTGATTGCTTAAGTTATGACTATTCCTTAAGTCCAGATTTGCATAGGGTTGAGTAGATGTTCTTTGACGCACAGACTTCTCATTTTCATCTTGGATTTTTGGGATAGAACGATGAGTAGTTGGCCATTCTTTGGACGAAACGATCGGATTCAAAGGTGAAGCTTGCTGGGGCAATGCAGTTGAGGCGACAGTAGAAGAATCTGCTTGCATTTGCGGAACGATCGTAATCCAATCTACGGGAATATTTTCAGTCGAAGCAGTCGCAATTTTCAAAGTAGTTTGCCAGTGAAAAATCGTTCCCAAGAGTCCCAGATGAACGGCAACAGAACTGGCAATACACCATTCCAAAAGATGTGGGCGATATTTTAAGACTGTTTTCAGAAAAAGCATGACTTGCCAAACGGTGACGGGGGGGATATGATGTGAGCCGTCCAATCTTGAGAATTTAGATTTCCTGCAGGGAAGCGTAGTTCTAAAGGTTTGGTCTTAATAATTTTGCAACTTCAACATTGCAAACGTTAAGTGACATTCGGTTCTGGTGGGGATCAGCCACCAGAGGTAACGGGGAAAGTCCGGTGCAAACCCGGCGCTGTCCCGCAACTGTGAAAAGGTCAAGGGTAAGTTGATTGCTGCCTTGCCTTTAAGTCAGGATGCCCGCCGTAATGTGTTTAAGGGCTTGCAGTCCTTTGTTCCAATCTGCGAGGTACGGATTATGGGTTTACCGGTTTTTTATCCTATTGCATTTTGCACCGCTCCGCCACAGCTTTTTACTAAAGAAATACTGAAGGAATAAGATCTATAGCAGTTCTAGATCAGTTGTAAGGACTAGACTGCTGAAACCGTTGTGTGGTGTGCGCACGAAAGGCCCACACCACACAACCCATTTAGGATTGCTGTAGGCATCTCGATTGATTGTTGCGGGCGACTTCGCTATTCGACAGCGACAACCATTTGACTCCTGGTTAGCGTGCCCATCCTTACATTGGGTGATTGTATTAAAGCCACCGCGTCAAAGATGCACAAAGCAATCGCTTTTTGCGCCTATTTTTCCTGCAAATTTGGGGTTAATCTTTCCGGTGCAAGAGTCGTTTCAAAAACGCTATCTTGCTCCAAGTTTTTCATAAAAACTCTGGCTCAAACTTTAAGACGGAAGAGTGAAACACTCTATCCATTAAACTTTTTGGCTTTCCGTAGCAAACCAAAACTCTTCGTCAAAACTTAGATTTTTAAGACTTCTTCATGCACAGCATCATGCACAGAAATTTAGTTTGGCTAACCTTAGGTACGATCGCATCTACTCTAGTTGTACCCACCCCCAGTTCTGCCCAAGAACAGACCGAAGACCTCCCTGAAATTCGGGTGACGGTGACGGATAAATTGCTGCAGCAACCGATCTTTACCCCATTTCGTCGTCAGGGTACGGTGCAGGAAACAACCCGCCCCACTTATGTCATTACCAAAGACCAAATTGAAGCTCAGGGATGGTACACGGTTGACGAGGCGCTGCGGTATCTCCCGGGTATTTTGAGTGATGGCACCGGGGGAGGGCAACTGGGATCCCGGAGTGGGCAATTTATACGGGGTGCTAGTAGTACCCAGGTTTTGATTTTGTTGGATGGTCGTCCCCTCAATGATTTAGGCTTATTTGGGGATTTTGATTTATCGGAATTCACCACGGATCAAGTGGAGCAAATTGAAGTGTTATCCGGCGGCGGTTCGACCCTGTATGGTTCCAGTGCCATTGGTGGGGTTATTAATATCATCACCCGTAAACCCGACAAAGAGGGGATTGAAGTACGACCCACTTTACAATTTGGCAGTTTTGGGCTGAACCAACAAGGGCTGCAAGTGTCTGGTAAAACAGACGATCTGGCATGGCTGATTGGTTATAATCGCTTAGATGCGGAAAATAACTTTTCCTATCGCATTGATGATCAACAATTCGAGTTTACGGATCCGAGAGCCAATGCCACTCCTTTTTCGTTAGAGGGTAATCGAGATAATGCGGATGTGTTATACAACAATCTGCAAGTCAAGGTCAGTAATGAATTTAACGATCGTCATCAGGTTACCTTTAATGCATTGTATTTAGATAAAAACATTGGCATTCCTAGTGGTGTTCCCATTCCGGTGCCTAGTAGTGTGGGAGCTTTTAACAGTCTAACGCCCAATTTTCGTCAAGATACCCAGGAATGGTTAATGGATGTCACCCTCACTTCTCGCTTAGGGGAAGGGGATACTTCTACGCTCACGACCAAGCTATATGCGGATACCTTGCACTATACCAGTTCTAATCCCGATGGTTTTACGATCGCTGATGATATTAAGCGATTTAACTTAGGATTTCAGACCCAACATGCCTGGCAACTCAGTGATCAAGACTTGCTCACCTATGGGGCAGATTTCCGTCAGGTGAATGCCGTGAATAAGACCACCTTATCTGATGGTACAAATCTCACCAATTATGATTCTACCCTAACCCAGGGAGCGCTCTTTACCAGCTATCAACGGGACTTTCTCGACACGGTTAGAGCCCATGTAGGTGTGCGTCAAGACTTTAATAGTTTGGCGGATGGCGGGTTTACCTCTCCCAGTGTTGGAGTAAGTTGGGATGCAACGCCCTTAACCACCTTTCGGGCTAATTATGCCCGCAGTTTTCGTGCCCCTTTAATTTCAGACTTAGAAGGCTTTGCAGCCTTTGGGGCAGTGGGCAATCCCGATCTAGAGCCGGAGCGAGGCCATAGTTTTGACATTGGGTTTGATCAGCAATTAGGCGATCGAGGGCTATTACGCTTTTCCTATTTTCTCAATGATGTGAGCAACCTGATTGATTATCCCCCTCCCACCTTTTCGCCAGTTAATATTGGGCGGGTACGCACCACCGGAGTTGAAACAGCGGTGAATGTACAGCTTTACCAAAATCTCTTTTTTCTAGCTAATTACACTTGGAATAATCCGGAAATTAAGGGCGGGGCAAATGAAGGCAATGAACCCTCTTTCCGAGGTGCTGATGTCTTCAATTTGGGTCTATCCTACGAAACTCCAAAGGGGCTCTTTATCGGTGCCTTTTTACGCAATGTAGGCGATCGTTTTACCAGTAATGCCAATACGGAAAAATTAACGGGATATACCACAGTGGATCTCAAACTACGGGTTCCCTTCCACGATCGCTGGAGCTTGGATGCTAGTCTCAACAACATTTTGGACGAAGCCTTTCAAGAGTATCCCGGCTACCCTGGCGTAGGACGTAATTTTCAACTGGGAGTACGGGGTCGCCTTTAGGGAGCGCCTAGCGGTAAACTGAGACGGGCGCGGCTAATGTTGATACCGTAAGGGGTCTGGACTTACATGATGACGCGCCCTAGGATACCCTCACCCCGTCGTTAGGATTTAGGATCGATCGTCTTCGTGAAACCTGCTCCCCTCCATTATGCCCTTGCCCTACATACCACAACCCCTGATTTGGGGCTAGCCTTAGGCCCTTGGGAGCGCGAGAAATCCGATCCAGAGCAGCGCCGATTCGTAGTGCTGCCCTTGGGTCGGGAGATGGCCGCGACCTTGCATCAACACTTACAAACCTTTCTCGAACCGCAGGTCTGGAGCGACTTAAAGTGCTTGGCGGTGGCTAAGGGACCCGGTGGGTTTACCGGCACCCGCCTCGGCTTAGTCACCGCCCGCACGATCGCTCAGCAATTGGATCTCCCCCTGTTTGCCCTGTCCACCCTGGAAACCTTAGCCCTGCACCATGCCCTCCGGGATCATCATGCTGCCCTGGGAACCTGGACGCACACCGTGGCGGTATCACTGCCTGCCCAACGGGGGCAATTATTCGGGGCAATCTATCGTTGTTTTGCCGATCGTCCCCCCGAAGCGATCGTCTTAGATGACGTTTATGAGCCAACTGCATGGCAAAGCACTTTAGAGCGTCACGGGCCCGATCAAGTTCTGACCTTAACGGCCACCGATCCCCTTGCCCACTCAGTCGAAACCTTATTAGACTTAGCCGAACGCTATTGGCACCTAGAGGATCCCAGCCTCAGCCGTCCCCATTGGCTACAGGCTCTGCCCTTCTATGGTCAACATCCCGCAGTGCTAGAAACCCATAAATAAAGTTGAAATCCAAGCTTGGGATCGGGAGCAGAGGCTCTTGCAGGATTCTGGATCCTGGCAACCCACTTAAGGCAGAGGAGTGCGACGCTCCTCCATTAAAATTTTTTTGCTTTGAGTAGAAAGCCTGGATCCTTGAGGATAGCGAAAAATCGAGGGAGGATCGGCAGTCGAAGCCCCCTCCTGCTTCTAAGCTTCAAGTCTATAAGTCGATCGCCATAATGACAAAAAATACTGTAAGTTTTTGGAGGAGCAGCAGATGGAACAGTGCTCTGCCCCGCTTCCGTATCCGTAACGCAAGCGCTAAGGGCTGTAGTATGACTGATGACCCGCTAGAGCTAACAGAAGAGGAACTAAAGAAACTCATCCCAGGAGCAGCAACCCCTATGTCTGAAACAGGATCGGCTTTAATCAACCTCAAAACCTTAACGGATGATGATTTAGGTATCCTCCTGGTCAAGATCCAGGAAGAACAGGAACGACGGAAATGGAAACGCATTCAAGAGCTATTAACCCAGCATTTTTTCCCCTTATCGATCCCGGACTTACATCGGATTCAAGAGTTAATCAGTGTCGAAATTCAAAATCGTGAAGGTTCTCCCCTGGGAACAGAGGGGTATGACGGCAAGAATGCTAAAGATTCCCTGACTGGGCAATTTGGAGAGTGGACGAAGCGATCGGCTGCTGCTAGCGAAGATGTAACGATCGATGTTGAGGTTTCTAGTTAAAGAGCTAAAGCTAACTGTAACTGTTCACCAACCCCGCGCTAAAGCGACGGGGATTGTCCGAGCCAATTCGGACAACGTAAGAGGTGAATAGCCCATCGAGTCACTAGATGTTACAGACTTCCGAGTGCTTCCCTAGCTCGGAT
>JBEAPM010000312.1:0-7726 GCA_041164445.1 Cyanobacteriota bacterium | reverse complement strand
TTAAATCTAAATTTAAATGTATCTTAGGCTACATTTATTAAAGAGAAAAACTCCTATTATTGGAGTCCATTGTCTAGATCTTTGTCGTGGTCTGGTTACTGAACTCTAGGGTGCTTGATTAAGATATCCTGGATTCCTTTAGAAGCAAGCGTTTCCATGCTCTTCTTAAGGTGATTCATTAGGGACTAAAGCCTATAGATGCAGTCCTTATAACGGTTCCAAGAGCATTTTTCCTAGGCATATCGGCATTGATCTCAATTTTTGTGAGGAGTATTCGTTCGCTATGAGTCAATTAGGTCGTCGTCGATTTTTGGTTTACAGTGGTGCAACCTTAGGAGCTAGTGTTTTACTAAAGGCTTGTGGAGAGACCCCGACAGATTCAGGAACCCCCACCGATTCTGCAACTCCCGCAACCTCTGGTGAAAGTTCTGGTGGTTCTGGAGATACGATTAAGGTGGGTTTATTACACTCCTTGAGTGGAACCATGGCCATTAGTGAAACCACAGTGGTGGATGCCGAAGAATTAGCGATCGAAGAAATTAATGCCAGCGGTGGGATTTTAGGTAAGCAGATTGAAATTGTTAAAGAAGATGGAGCTTCTGATTGGCCCACCTTTGCTGAAAAAGCAACGAAGTTAATTGATCAAGATCAAGTGGCCGTTGTCTTTGGTTGTTGGACTTCTGCGAGCCGCAAAGCGGTATTACCGGTCTTTGAGTCCAAAAATCACATGCTCTGGTATCCGGTACAGTACGAAGGTCAAGAATGTTCCAAAAATATCTTCTACACTGGTGCTGCGCCAAACCAACAGATTGAACCTGCGGTGGAATGGCTACTAGAAAATAAAGGTAAGCAATTCTTCCTCGTCGGTTCCGATTACGTCTTCCCTCGTACTGCAAATACCATCATCAAGGAGCAACTCAAAGCTCTCGGAGGAGAAACCGTTGGTGAAGATTATTTACCCCTCGGTAACACTGAAGTAACCCCGATTATCACCAAAATTAAAGCTGCATTACCCGATGGTGGTGTCATTTTCAATAGCTTAAATGGGGACAGTAACGTTGCCTTCTTTAAGCAATTGCAAGGGGCTGGGTTAACTCCCGATAAATACCCCACCATGTCTGTAAGTATTGCGGAAGAAGAAGTGCGGCAAATTGGGAAGGACTTCTTGTTAGGTCATTATGCTGCTTGGAACTATTTCCAAACGGTAGATACGCCTGAGAATACAACCTGGGTGGAGGCCTTTAGAGCCAAATATGGTGCAGACCGGGTAACCAATGACCCCATGGAAGCCGCTTACATTATGGTTTACCTCTGGAAGCAGGCGGTAGAAGCAGCGGGTACGACTGAACTGGAAGCGGTGCGGGCTGCAGCGCTCGGTCAGGAATTTGCTGCTCCAGAAGGGCCAGTGAAAATGAATGTGAACCATCACATTTCTAAGACGGTTCGGATTGGCCAAGTACGGGATGATGGATTGTTCGATATTGTCTTCGCAACCGAAGGGCCAGTAGACCCCATCCCCTGGAACCAATATGTTCCGGATACCAAGGGCTATGCCTGTGACTGGTCGGATCCGGCGAAGGGAGAAAAGTTCAAGGTTAGTTAAAGTTTTGAATTTTGAGTTTTAAATTTTAAATTTTGAGTTTTGAGTTTTGAGTTTTGAGTTTAAGACTTTAATTTTCAGGCTCAGAATTTGAAATTTAAGATTTAAGATCGATCGTTTTTTGGGCTTGTAATCGTCCTCCTTGAATCCAGAGGAAGATTACAGGCTGAATCTTAATTATTTCTTGCTGGGGTTGTAACGGTAGTAAAATCCGAGTATCTGTTTTGAGGTACCACAAGGAACTACTGCTATGCAACGGGGAAGGTTAGAACGCTGGAATGACGATCGTGGGTTTGGGTTTATCAAACCAAGAAGTGAGTACTAGTTCTCCTACAACTCCTGGAACAGAAGTAAGCATTCCGTCCGAGTTATCTCCTTCTTGTAACATCAAAGGTAATATTTCCATCAATAGTGGAAAAAAGTGGTATCACATACCAGGGATGGAAGATTATGAGTCTACGAACATTGATACAAGCAAAGGAGAGCGTTGGTTTTGCACAGAACAAGAGGCGATCGAGGCCGGGTGGACAAAAGCACCTAATTAATTCCAGCACATTCTTCCTCTCTTATTGAACAAATTCAGTTGGTTTTATAGCGATAGCGATTAACGATCTATCTGTCTTTCCATACTTTTTATACTTGAATTCCTATGATCCAAGGACTCATTGACGGGGTTTTCAACGGCATTAGCATCGGAGCCGTTTTATTGATCGCTGCTCTCGGACTTGCGATCGTTTTCGGGCTGATGGGGGTGATTAATCTTGCCCATGGCGAACTGATGATGTTAGGGGCTTATACAACCTTTGTTGTTCAAAATGGCTTTAAGGCACTGAACAATGAATTCATCTTTAACCTTTATATTTTTTTTGCCTTAATTGCGGCATTTATTGTCGCAGCGATCGTGGGGTTTATCCTCGAAAAAGGAGTCATTCGTCACTTATATGGTCGTCCCTTAGAAACCTTACTGGCAACCTGGGGGGTGAGTTTAATTCTGCGCCAATTTGTCCGCAGTGTTAGCTCCTCCATGGCGATCGGTATTGCACTCTTCACGATCTTATTTTTTGGGGCTTGGTGGCTGATTGCAAAGCGATCGGATTGGCAACAGATTAAAGTTTGGTGCTTATCCATTCTCCTGTTTCTGTCCGGAGGGATTAGCATTGCGGCGGGCTTAATTTCTGGTCAGCAAGGTGATCTCGGTAAACCTTGGTTTAGTGCTCGGAATATTGATGTAACAGCTCCAGCCTGGCTACGGGGAGGGTTAGTGGTGGACTTGCCTGTGGGTAACTTTCAGTTTCCCTACGCTCGAATTTTTATTATCATTTTAACCGCGATTTGTTTGCTGGGAATTTACTGGTTTTTGAATGGCTCAGCGTGGGGATTACGGGTGCGGGCTGTAACACAAAATCGCAATATGAGTGCCTGCTTAGGGATTCCGACCAATACTGTGGATGCCCTCACCTTTGCCCTAGGATCAGGGTTAGCGGGGGTTGCAGGATGTGCCGTTAGTTTGCTGGGTTCAGTGGGGCCTAACCTGGGGGGAAATTATATTGTTGATGCTTTTATGGTGGTGGTGGTTGGTGGGGTGGGCAAACTGGTGGGAAGTATCGTTGCGGCCTTAGCGATCGGAACCATTAGTTACCTGGTAGGTTCTGGAACTATTTCCCTAATTTTGACCAATATACAGGCAGATTTATTTCAACCCTTAATTGACATTACCAACTTTTTTGCCACCACCAGTATGGCTAAGGTGTTTGTCTTTGCCCTCATTATTGCCTTCCTACAATTTAAGCCAGCCGGACTCTTTCCTCAAAAAGGGCGGACTGTAGATGTTTAAGCTCACCTGTTCCTGACTAGACTACCTGACTATTTATTATGGTAACCCAAGCCTTGAATCGTCAAAATGGCCAGAAAAAATTAGTAGAAGCGGCGATCGTTATTGGTTTAGTCCTGGTGCTGATCGTCATTGTTCCACTGCTACTATCAGATTTTCGTTTGAACTTACTGGGTCGCTTTTTATCCTTAGCGATCGTTGCCTTGGGGATTGATTTAATTTGGGGCTTTACGGGGTTGCTGAGTTTAGGGCATGGTATTTTCTTTGCCCTGGGAGGCTATGCCCTGGCGATGTATTTACAACTGCAATTGCCCGATGGACAACTACCAGAATTTTTCAGTTTGTATGGCGTGAGCGAATTACCCTGGTTCTGGCAACCGTTTTATAATTTCCCCTTCACTCTCATTGCGATCGTTTTAATTCCAGGGTTGGTGGCCGCCATTTTAGGCTACTTAGTTTTTCGGAATCGAATTCGTGGAGTTTATTTTTCGATCTTAACCCAAGCCGCTTTAATTGTATTTTTCAACTTTTTTAATGGGCAGCAAAAACTCATTAATGGCACCAATGGCTTAAAAACCTCAACATCGATCCTCTTTGGTCAGAAAGTGGGCGATCAAAAAACTCAGTTTTTGTTCTATTGCCTCACGGTTATTTTTCTCGCCCTTACCTATCTGCTCTGCCGTTGGATCACCAGTGGTCGGTTTGGTCATTTACTGATTGCAATTCGAGATGACGAAAGTCGAGTTCGTTTTTCAGGGTATAACCCGACTCCCTTTAAGGTATTCGTGTTTGGACTTTCGGGAGCGATCGCTGGGGTATCGGGTGCTTTTTATACCATTCAATCCGGTATTGTATCTCCCCAATATATGGATATTGCCTTTTCCATTGAAATGGTGATTTGGGTCGCCGTAGGGGGACGAGCTACCCTCATCGGTGCCATTTTAGGGGCCGTTGCTGTAAACTATGGACGAAGTTTACTCAGTGAAAAATTTCCAGAAATCTGGCTCTTTTTCCAAGGCGCACTCTTCTTAATTGTGGTGACCGTCTTGCCCGATGGTGTTGTTGGATGGTTACGATCGGAGAGCATGAATCAAGTCCGTCGGTTACTCGGTATGCAGTCCCGTCTAGCGACGTATCCTCAAATTGAGTTTGATGAGGAAATTCAACAAGAGCGCGAAACTTTAGGGGAAAAACCTGTTGAAAACGAATAACATTGAGTTCATTTAGAACACATTTGAATTGAGACAACAATCTTAAACCTTAGACCTCAATACTTATCCCATGTCTCCCATCCTCGATATTCAAGATGTTACCGTTAGCTTTGATGGTTTCAAAGCGTTGAAAAACTTGACCTTTAATATGGAACCAGGTGAGTTACGGGTCATTATCGGCCCTAACGGAGCAGGGAAAACCACTTTCTTAGAT
Organism: Cyanobacteriota bacterium; assembly: GCA_041164445.1. Lineage (GTDB taxonomy): Bacteria > Cyanobacteriota > Cyanobacteriia > Prochlorotrichales > Prochlorotrichaceae > JBEAPM01. The sequence goes on along the minus strand of JBEAPM010000312.1, from coordinate 2,870 downwards.
GTGATTACAGGTAAAGTTAAACCCACCTCTGGAATCGCTACCTTTAAAGGTAAAAATCTGGTTCGATATTCTGAACATGAAATTGCCAAGTTAGGGATTGGACGAAAGTTTCAAACCCCTAGGGTGTATCTCAATCTTACCCCTCGTCAAAACTTAACTTTATCCTGCAATGCTCAGAAAATGCTTTGGAAAACTCTCTTTAGTTCAGTCCCCCAAGCGGAACGCCGCACAGTTGGCGGATTATTAGAGACGATCGGTTTAAGTGCAAAAGCTGATATTCCATCAGAATTTCTATCCCATGGGGAAAAACAGTGGTTAGAAATTGGGATGCTAGTCGCTCAATCTCCTGATTTACTATTAGTAGATGAACCCGTTGCAGGCTTAACAGACGAAGAGACCGAACGCACGGGGGCGTTATTGCTATCCTTAGCGGAAAGTCATTCTGTTATTGTCATTGAACATGACATGGAGTTTGTTCGACAAATTGCTCGCAAAGTAACCGTTCTCCATGAAGGGAGTGTGCTGTGCGAAGGCGATATGGACACCATTCAAAATGATCCCCGCGTCATTGAAGTTTACCTGGGTCAAAGTACGGAGGAATCTTAGGCAAGGCATCAGTTAATGTTCTCTGCCAAATTCTAACCTTTGACTCTCGTTTTGCTCTCACTATAGAACAGGCTTCAGATCACTATGATGAACTCAATTTCTGCCATTCCGCCAGACTCCATGCTCCATATTTCTGACTTAAATGTTTTCTACGGAGAAAGCCATATTTTAAGAGGGGTTGATTTTACGGTTTTCCCTGGACAAATGGTTTGCCTGATTGGCCGTAACGGGGTCGGAAAAACCACAATGCTGAAAACCATTATGGGGTTGGTTCAGGCTAGAAAAGGAACGATCGCCTTAAAGGAACGATCGCTTCTGAATTTAACAACAGACCAAAGGGCCAGACTGGGCATTGGCTATGTTCCCCAAGGGCGAGAAATTATTCCAAATTTAACCGTCGAAGAAAATCTCTGGTTAGGTCTAGAAACTTTGCCGAGACAGAAGCGAAATAAACGTCGAATTCCAGAAGATATTTTTGAACTGTTTCCCGTCTTAAAATCTATGTTATCTCGGCGGGGCGGTGATCTCAGCGGAGGTCAACAGCAACAATTAGCGATCGCCCGTGCCTTAATGGGGCAACCCCAACTACTGATTTTGGATGAACCGACAGAAGGGATTCAACCCTCCATTATTCTAGAAATTGAAGCTGCCATTAAAACAATCATTGCAAAGCAAGGCATATCCGTATTACTCGTAGAGCAGCATTTACATTTTGTCCGTCAAGCAGACTGGTACTACGCAATGCAGAAAGGAGGAATTGTAGCTTCTGGATCCACGGAAACGCTCAGTCAAGAAGTTATTCAAAAGTTCCTTGCGGTTTAGTCCATCTTTTCGCTGCCCCAAGCCCAGTCTCCCCCCTAGAATTGATCGACCTTAGGCCGCGAAAAAGGTATCTTCTTGATCGGGTGTAGCCTGGATCGGTACAGTGGGTTGACTAGCTAAATAGTCCTGTAACTGCAGTTCAATTTGTTCTCGTACAATTTGACGATAAAAAAGGAAATGTTCATTATGGGCACACATCGTTAAGTAGTGCTCCCAAAGGGCAGGAGCATGTTTGAAAATTCCGAAGAGATGATGCCAAAAAAGCCAGCGGGTATCCCGTTTTATGCCCTGTCGCCAAATCACGATCGCTAAAGCTCTCAGATCTCGCCATTGCGGTAATTTAGACGGAGGATGGCATTTGGGCTGACCTAACTTTAAGAAACAACGATATACCCGATCTAGATAACGTTTGGGTTCGTACAATTCCCAAAAGGTTGAAATATATTCCTCGACAATTTCTTCTAAGGGACGAGTGGGCACAAAATTCATTAAACTGCTTTGATTAATATCCTGCTTGCCGTTATTTTTGAGTAGTCGTCCTTCTTTTTCGAGCCGATGCCAGAGGGCGGTGTGGGGTAAGGCCTGCAACATGCCAAACATTGCCGTGGGAATGGCAGTATTTTCCACAAAGTTAATAATCCGATCGCCTGCTCCGGTTTTCTCCCCATCAAAACCAATAATAAAACCCGCCATCGGCCGCAAGCCAGCCCTCATAATGCGATCCACCGCTTCAGTCAGAGGACTGCGGGTATTTTGGAACTTTTTCGTAAATTCTAAACTGCCCTCATCCGGTGTTTCAATGCCTAAAAAGACTGCATCAAAGTTACACTCTAACATCAGCTCCATCAGTTCAGGATCATCCGCTAAATCTACGGAAGCTTCGGTATTAAAGCCGAAAGGATATTGATGTTTTTCTTGCCAAACCTTTAGCTCTTTAAGGAATAACTTCACATTGCGCTTATTGCCGATGAAATTATCATCCACCATAAACACTGCTCGTCGCCACCCTAACTCATAGAGGTAATCCAATTCTTTGAGAAGTTGATCAACGGCCTTGGTTCGAGGTTTACGGCCATAAAGCACAATAATGTCGCAAAATTCACACTGAAAAGGACACCCCCGGGAAAATTGTACCGACATGGAATCGTAGGCATCCAGTTCCAAGAGGTCGTACCGGGGAACAGGAGTAGTGGTGACATCCGGCTTTTCTGTAGTCCGAAAAATTCCTTGAGTTTCCCCTTTTTCCAAAGCCTCCAGAAACATCGGAATGGTTAATTCTCCTTCGTCCAAAATGAGGAAATCTGCCCCGGCTTCTTGGACCTCATCGGGAACAGAAGTGGCATAGGGACCACCGACAGCGACTAATTTATCCCGACGTTTTGCTTCTCGAATATGTTCTAATAAATCACCCCGTTGGACAATCATGCCCGAAATGATCACAA
>JBEAPM010000311.1:0-7248 GCA_041164445.1 Cyanobacteriota bacterium | reverse complement strand
CCATCGGTAATAAAGTAGCGTAGCCCAGCCTGGGCAATGAGGTATTCAATGCCTTCGTAGTAGGCACATTCCGGCAGCCAGATCCCCTTGGGGGCACAGCCAAAGTTCTGCTCATAGTGTTCGCAGGCCAAGTGGATTTGTGCCCAAACGGACTCGGGGTACATTTGCATAACCGGGAAATAGCCATGGGTGGCCCCACAGGTAATAATTTCCAGGTTATTACTGTGCAAAAAGCGGCTAAAGGCGGCGACTAAATCCCGATCCCAGGCTTCCCAGGTTGCTCGAACGGTGGTGAATTCTTGGTAATAGTGTTCTGCCAGGTAGACAAGGTGGGGGTTGTCTTTATTCTCGGTTCGTTCTCGATCCGCTAGCTCGATCAGTTTATTTAAGTGGCGATCGTAGCGATCCTGGAGCAGACTGTCCCGCAGCATGGAAATCAAGGGCGGGGTCAGGCTTAAGGTTAACTTAAACTCTACCCCATCCTGCAAAAGCCCATCTAAGACATTGATCAAGGGAATATAGGTTTCGGTGATCGCCTCAAAGAGCCATTCCTCTTCTAAGACGTAATCACTTTCGGGATGACGAACAAAAGGCAGATGGGCGTGAAGGACGATCGCAACTTGGCCAAGGCTCATTAGATTGCTAAGGAATGAATAGGGTAGAGGAGTGAAGTGGCTTTACCGCAAGGTTTATCCTTCGCAGTGTCAGTACATTACATTGCTAGGAGCGCTCCTTAATCCGTTACCGCACCAACACTACTAGAGGAAACCAGTTTAGCGTATTTTGACAGCACCCCACTGGTATACCGGGGTTGGGGCGGTTGCCATTGACTCCGGCGTTGGGCCAATTCTGCATCGGAAACCTGGAGATGGAGTAGGCGCTGGTGAGCATCGATCGTGATTTGATCCCCCTCCTTCACCAAAGCGATCGTTCCGCCTACGGCAGCTTCCGGGGCAACGTGACCCACCACCATCCCGTAGGTTCCGCCGGAAAAACGACCATCGGTAATTAAGCCTACAGAATCCCCAAGACCGGCACCAATAATAGCAGAGGTAGGGGCTAACATTTCCCGCATCCCTGGCCCACCCTTTGGCCCTTCGTAGCGAATGACAATAATATCTCCAGCCTGAATTTTGCCCTCTAAAATAGAGGCGAGACAGGTTTCTTCCGACTCAAAGACCCGGGCCGGGCCGGTAATTTGGGGATTTTTCACCCCCGTAATTTTCGCTACGGCCCCTTCTGTGGCTAAGTTGCCTTTCAAAATGGCGAGGTGACCTTGGGAATAGAGGGGCTGACCCCAAGGACGAATAATTTCTTGATCGGGAGCGGGCTGATCGGGAATGTCTGCCAGTTGTTCCGCGACGGTTTTACCGGTAATGGTTAAAGCGTCTCCATGTAAGAGCCCTTGCTTGAGGAGCATTTTCATAACCAGGGGTACGCCTCCCGCTGCATGGAATTGCGTAGTGAGGAAGCGTCCGCTGGGTTTGAGGTCGCAGAGGACGGGTACCCGGCCCCGAATGGTTTCAAAATCATCGATCGTGAGGGGAACGCCAATGGCATGGGCAATGGCCAAGAGGTGCAGCACTGAATTGGTAGAGCCTCCCACCGCCATCACTACACTAATGGCATTTTCAAAGGCTTTGCGGGTGAGAATATCCCGAGGCAAAATTTGTTGACGAATGGCATTGACCAAGACTTTTGCCGATTCGGCGGTACTGTCTGCTTTTTCCGCATCCTCTGCCGCCATGGTGGACGATCCCATCAGGCTCATCCCCAAGGTTTCAAAGACGGAGGACATGGTGTTGGCGGTGTACATTCCCCCACAGGAGCCAACCCCTGGACAGGCATTCCGCTCGACTCCTAGCAATTCTTCCTCCGTAATTTTACCGGCGCTAAATTCTCCCACCGCTTCAAAGGCACTGACAATATTGAGATCTCGACCGTTGTAGTGACCCGGTTTGATGGTGCCACCGTAGACAAAAATGGAGGGGATATTCATGCGGGCCATGGCAATCATGGCACCGGGCATATTTTTATCGCAGCCGCCGATCGCTAACAGTCCGTCCATGCTCTGGCCCTGACAGACCGTTTCAATGGAATCGGCAATCACTTCCCGAGAAACCAGAGAATATTTCATCCCCTCCGTTCCCATGGCAATCCCATCACTAATGGTAATGGTGCCAAAAATTTGAGGCATGGCTCCCGCCGCTTTGAGACTCTCTTCTGCCCGCAGTGCGAGATCATTAATGCCCATATTGCAGGGTGTGATCGTGCTGTAACCGTTGGCTAAACCCACGATCGGTTTCTGGAAATCCTCATCCCCAAAGCCAACCGCTCGCAACATGGAACGGTTCGGCGATCGTTGGGTCCCTTGGGTAACAACTTGGCTACGGGCATTTTCTGGGCGGGCAGTCTCAGACACGGCATTCTCCTCTGTTTTAGCAACCGCTGGCTAAACTTCTCAAGGCAATGGTACTGCAACTCGCTGAATTCAATTCTAAAATTAAAGTTTGCATTGCCTGGGGCCCCTTTAAGGCCCTACCGTGTACACGTAAGCCTCGTTGCAATTGCAAAACTTGAGTGGATCCCCCCTAGCCCCCCTTGAAAAAGGGGGGAACCGGAAGAAACGGCTCGAAAGTCCCCCTTGGTAAGGGGGATTTAGGGGGATCCAGCTAAATCGATCGGTTCCATCAAGATGCGTGTACACCGTAGCTTTAAGGCCAGAGAGCACCAGCGCGATTGGGCCCCGGGCGGTAAACAAAGTTTGGGAATTAAATTCTAAATTTCAGCACTGCCTGGGTAAGATGGAATAATGATAAACCTGCTCAGATTTCCCCAGGATCCTGGCCTTGTTTGTCCTGTCCTGATGTCCTATTCTTTCTTAACTTTCTAAGCTGTGGGTGTTCCGATCTCTGCCCTATCTCCGCTCCATGCTCAAAACTGGCCATTTCCTTTAAGCGCTTTACCTCAGTCGGCTTATCTGGTGGGGGGCATTGTCCGGGATGCCTTTCTCGATCGCCAGGGGGATTATCTGGATCTAGACTTTGTGGTTCCTGAAAATGCCATCGAAGTGGCTCGCCAGATTGCCCGTCGTCAGAAAGCTGGTTTTGTGGTGCTGGATGCAGAACGCCAAATTGCCCGTATTGTCTTTCCCCAAGCCACCGTTGATTTTGCCCTACAGGAAGGAGACAGCCTAGAGGCGGATTTGCGCCGCCGGGATTTTACGGTCAATGCCATGGCCTACAATCCCCACACCCATGCCCTCATTGATCCCCTGGGGGGATACCACGATTTACAGGCTCGCTGCCTCCGGATGATTGCAGCGGAAAATTTAGCCGCCGATCCCCTCCGGCTCTTACGGGCCTATCGTCAAGCGGCTCAGTTGCACTTTCATTTAGAGCCAGAAACCAAAAGCACCATTACTGCCCACAGTTCCCTGATTCGCACGGTGGCGGCAGAACGGGTGCAAAGTGAACTCAGTTATTTGTTCCATCATCCTCAAGGCATTCCCCATCTGGTGGGGGCGTGGCAGGCGGGTCTGGTGTCCCCTTGGTTTCCTCAGGTCACCCCCCTCCACCTGGCACGCTTACAGATTTTGGATCCCTTAATCCAGGGATTAGCACAACGCTGGCCGCAATTGCTCCCGGCCCTGGAACCGCCCTTAAAAACGAAGGATTCCCTGACCGTCAAACCCGAAGGCTTTGGACGATCGTTGGGCGGCTTTCTGCGGCTCTGTACCCTCTTAGACGATCAATCGGAGCGGGCGGAGGAAACTCTGCGCAGCCTCAAAGCGAGCCGCTGGGAAATTCGATCGGCAGCACTGCTGTGGCGGCTACTGCCCCAACTGCAACAGCCTGCCCTCAGTATTCGGGAGCAATACTTTCTTTATAAAGAAACGCAGGATCTCTGGCCCATTTTGGCGGTCTTGACCCTGCTGCAGAGTGTGCCCCCAGAGCCGGGGTCTGAAACGGCAGAGGCAACGGCAGATCTGCCCGTAATTCGCCTAGAGCAGTTGTGGGACTATCTTCAGCACAGCCCCATTGCCCAAAGTTTGGATCAATTCTTTGATGCCGAGAATCCCATTGCCCATCCTCGATCGCTCATTACCGGCAAAGAAGTGATGCAGATCTTGAGCCTTGGCTCCGGCCCTAAAATTGGTGAAATTTTGACGGAAGTACAAATTGCCCAGGCCCAAGGGCAGATTAAGACTTCCGCAGAAGCCCTAGACTTTGTCCGGAAAATGGGAATTTTGCCCAGTACTGAGGAGAGATCCCCTTAGGGAAGATTCATCTTATTCGGGCTACCCACTTAGGGCAGAAGAGTGCAGCGCTCTTCCATTAAACTTTTTCGCTTTCAGTGGAAAGCCCTTATTCGTTATACTGCTAATAGAGGCTTGAAGGCTAGGTCAGGGTTATTTCCTGGTTTGGAGTAAAATAGACAGCTTAATACTGTTGCTTCAAACAAGATCACATTGTCATTGGCATCACCTCGCTTAGTTTGTCGTTCCACAGCTCAGAATGTTTAGTTCCACCCATAGCACTCCTTGAAGCTGAGGCTTGTCTTAGGTTATATTCTCACGCAGGTAGGCGTTCATTATTATGGCTCAGATTACTTCTTCTCCTAACAATGGAGACAAGGTAGAGTTATCCGTTCAGATCGATCGTGATTTATTGGATCAAATCCAACATTTAACAACAGACCCTAGTCGTATTATTGAAGCGGCGGTGCGGCGTTGGTTAAAAGGCGAGTCCTTTAGAGATGAAGACTTGGCTCGAACGCTACCCCGGAATGTTCCCGTTCCGCCCCGAGGCGAATGGAATGATTAGGCTCAATAGTTTTTTATAGGGATATTTCCTTTTCCCTCCGCCTTCACCATTGTCCTTCTTTGCATCTTACGTCTATGGTTTCTCCTAACATGAGCATGGTTCCTTCCCAGGATGTGCAAGATTTACCGATCCTTGATCCGAACGATGCCCAAACGATCGCTTTGGAAGAAGGACAAATCCGCAAAGCTGCTGAATTGGTATTCACCCAAGATGCCCTTGGACAATACCTTTCTTTTTATTGGTCTAAAGCTGAAGAGTTCGGTCTCAACTTAGCGGATATTGTCGGGTCGCAAATGACAGTATCCTGTGGGCCGATCGCCTTTAGCCACTACTTGAGTCGGATTCGCAGTGTTTTAGATCACCTAAAGCCGACTCAATTCCGGGAAACATTTTGTTACGCAGGGCAATTTTTTCAGTTTGATATTACCCTCAGCCCCATCTTTTTGCCGCAGGATCCGGTCAGAACCTTGTTAGTATTGGGCAAGCCGGTCAACATTCCCCTCAAGCCCATTCATTTAAACCCCTCTGAAGCGCTGCTTTATCGACAGCCCGTGGTGAATGAACAAAGTTTAATTCATTATCAGCAGCTTTTCTCACAAATTGCCTGGAATATTCGTCGTAACTTAGATCTAGAAACCATTTGGCAGCAAACGGTGAATGGCTTAGGAAATCTGCTAAACCTCCATCGCTGTTTAATTTGCGACTATGCCCTCGATGAAAAAGAACTCTCTGTGGTGGCGAGTTATCAAAAATATATGTCTACCAATTTGCAGGGGACTACGCTATATCTCGATATTGATCCCGAAAGTAATACTAAGTTTCAGCCCCTTCAACCCTTTCATCTGGTCACCCCTGAGGGAACGGTGCTGGAATCGAGCAATTTACTGGGAGTGGTCACATCCTATCAAGATGTGCCTAATGGTTTAATCTTAATGGAGTACCAGTGCTCTCCAGGCTCCGAGCAGTTGGAAGGTTTCTATTTACAACTTTGTGAAGAACCCTGTTCTTTACTGGATCAATGGTCATTTGAAGAACAGTTCTTGATCCGGGAATTGGCGAATCAAGTGGGAACAGCGATCGCCCATGCGGACTTATATACCCAGGCCCAATCTTTAGCAGATGAATTACAATCTGCCAATCTCAACCTAATGCGCAAGCATTATGAACTAGAGGAAGCCCGAGAACAAGCAGAGGAAGCTTCTCGCTTAAAAAGCGATTTTTTGGCGAATACGTCCCATGAATTACGAACCCCTCTCAATGGCATTATTGGTTTCCTCAAGTTATTAATTGACGGCATGGCGGATACCGTTGAGGAGGGGCAGGAATTTCTCGAAGAAGCCCATCGATCGGCCCTCCTGTTGCTGTCTATTATTAACGATATTCTTGATATTGCTAAGCTAGAAGCCAACCGGTTAGAACTTGAATTACACCCGATTAACCTGCGGGAGATTTTTGAGGATACAAAGCGCAAAACCATGACCCAAGCTCAACAGAAATCTCTCGACTTGGATGTTGTTTTACCGATTACGGAACATGATGTCATTGTCTATTCCGATTATCAGCGCTTACTCCAGATTTTATTGAATTTGGTGGGGAATGCGATCAAATTTACAGAAGAAGGGAGTGTCACCCTCAAAGCAAAGGTTAAACGTCAATGGATTTCGGTTCAAGAGCAAACGTTGCCTGGTTATGTGCAGGTCAGTGTGGAAGATACGGGGATTGGGGTGCCGTTAGAAAAGCAAAGTCGTTTATTCCAAGCCTTTAGTCAAGTGGATTCGGGGCGTACTCGGAAATACGGCGGCACAGGGTTGGGGTTAGTCATTTCCCAAAAACTGGTGGAAGCCATGTATGGCAGTATCCAATTTTTTAGTCTTGGGGAAGGTCTGGGGGCAACCGTGACCATTACGCTACCGCTGTTCCAAGATCCGGGTTTAATTCAACCCTTGCCTCTCCCGATCGATGGGGAAGATGATGGCATTAGTGGGGAGATTACCAGTTTAGGCTAGGTTGCCTGTTATTCTGGTACTCCTGGAACTTCGGCCAGAGTGTTTCCTTTTGTCGGGACTTGGATCTGGCAGGATGCCTGAGGCTACGCTAATCTATGCAAAACTCTCTTTGCTGGGTATTTCTCTGTGTCATTTTCACAACCTCCTTCAGAAGAAACCTTGGGACAGGCAACGTTAGAGCAGACGGTGGAACAAACGGAGCAACTCTTGAACGCCATTAATGGCGCTTTGCAACAGATCCAACAGGATGTGATCACGGAGTTGAACGAAGATGTGCTCTGGTTGCGTTCCGAGCGGGAGAGTTTGTTGAAAGATATTGCACAGTTGCGAGAACAACAGCAGCACCTGCTCAGTGACACTCAGCTTGCTCAACAGCAAGAATGGGCCCAGGAATTTGCCAAAATTTTAACTCGCTA
>JBEAPM010000310.1:0-5870 GCA_041164445.1 Cyanobacteriota bacterium | reverse complement strand
CAAAGGCCAATTTAAACGCCCTCCTAGAGCAACAATTGGGGAATTATGTCTCCTTTGAGCCCACGGAATTGTCCGCACCGGCCTTTGCCTTTGCTGCCCTCAATAGCCAAACCCTCGGCTTTTTTCGCCTCAATGATGCCCTCTTTGAAGTGGTGCAACACGTTATTGATTCTCACCATCCTTGGCTCAATCACAACAGCCTCCAGAACCTGCAAAAGCGCCATTGTCGGATTCTCCGCCACTATCGCCCCCACAAGACAGAAGCCCTTCTAGACGGTGACCATTCCGATCAATTTTATGGCTGGGATCCCGACACTCCCATTCAAGCGGGGGATCACATTATTACGATCGAAGCGACGGAACGCAGTTTTAATGCGAATGAAGTCCCCTTGCTTCAGAACGGCGAGCCGTCTTGGCCAGAGCGCTGGATTTTGCCCTGGTTTCGTCGGAGTCACTGGCGGCATCAGATGGAGTCTTGGAAAGCCCTTTGGCGCGATCGCTATGGGCAACAAATTTGGCGCGTCTTGATTCTCTGTGCCATCACCATCTTGAGCCTCCTCCTGGGGGGGACGGTCTTAATGTGGCGACATTATCCAGACATCAGCCTGGGCAAAGCCTTTTTAACCACGATCGTCCTGCTCTTGGGGGGCTACGGTGATATTTTTGGGGACATTACCTTACGATCGCCTCTACCCTGGCCCATGCAGGCTTTTAGCCTTAGCTTAACCCTAGCGGGGACGGCCTTTGTGGGAGTTCTCTACGCCCTTTTAACGGAACGACTCCTCACCCTCCGGTTTCAGTTTTTCCAGCGCCGTTTACCCATTCCCAAGCAAGATCACGTTGTGATTGTGGGCTTGGGACGAGTGGGGCAACGGGTTGCCGAATTGCTCCACACCTTTCATCAACCCTTCGTGGCGATCGTTGGCACAGAACCGGAAGCCAAACTGTGGAGCCAGGTGCCCATGGTGGTGAGTAACATCACTACGGGACTGAGCAAAGTCTACCTAGAGCAGGCCCGCAGTGTTCTCGCCATGACCGAATCGGAAATGGACAACCTAGAAGTTGCCCTCATGGCCAATGCCGCCAACCCGAAAACAGGGCTGGTCATTCGCACCTATCATCGTCGCTTCCGAGATACCGTAGCCACCCTATTTTCGGATACCCAAGTCTTATGTGCCTCAGAGTTAGCCGCAGAAGCCTTTGCCGCAGCCGCCTTTGGTGAGAATGTCCTCAGCCTCTTCCGCTTAGAGCATCAAACTATCCTCGTCACGGATTATACGATCGAAGTGGGGGATACCCTGAACGGCTTATTACTGAGTGAAGTGGCCTATGGTTATGGGGTGGTGCCTATTTTTCATGCCCGTGACGAATATCAATCGGCCCAACCGATGCCTTCCGATGATCTGCGGCTGCAGGAAGGCGATCGTATGGTGGTTTTAGCAACGATCGAAGGGCTCAAATTTATTGAAAAAGGCCAACTGCTCCCCCCCTGTTGGAAAGTCTTGGTTGCCGAAGCCCGGCATTCCGATGCAAGTTTTCAAGGCGCAAACGAAATTGCCTGTATTACCGGCTGCTCCATCGCAACGGCCCGAAACTTGATGGCAACCCTGCCCCAACTATTGCCAACCCCCCTCTATCGTCACCAAGCCTTTCGCTTAGTCCGTCGTCTCCGCAAGGCTCAGGTCAGTGCCCAGGCCTTGCCCTGCAAGCTGGAGTCGCCCCAAAGTGTTCTTCAATCTGCCCGTACTACTTGACTTCAGCTTTTGCGCCAGCGCTTTTTGCGCTTTGCGAAGGCGCTTGTGCTTTGCCTTAAATGTTTTAGGGTTAGCAATCTTCTCCCCTGTGCTAAGCGTAACCAAACTGCTAATACTCATATCCAGCCCAACCTTATTGGGACTGGTGGGGAGCTTGTCGATCTCAACATCTACGTATTAGACGACAATTAACTTGTCCGGTGGGCAAGGGGTAATCAGTTCAATGGAAACGGAGCTAAGATACGTTCTGTGTGAGCTACGTCTAGCTGGCCCCACTCGCTGGGGAAACCAATTAAATGGAAACTTTTTCAACGATCGTCGAACCCTTATTCGTTACGTTAAGATAGAAATATAGTCGCGTCATCATTGACAAAGCTAACGTCTATTTGACATTAATAATGCTTAAGGATTCAGAAACGATGGAAAATTTCAACACAGTCTTAGACCGTTTGCCGGAGGGTTTGGTTGTCTTTGGTCTGAAGATCATCGCTGCGATCGTCCTGCTCATCATTGGCCTAAGACTGTCTAAAATCGCCCGTCGCACCCTCGATCGCATCCTCAGCCGACAATCGCTAGATGTGACCCTGACCCGCTTTGCGGCCAACACAGCAGAAATTGTCCTGGTGGTCATCACCTTTATCATTGTTTTAGGTCAGGTGGGCATTCAAACCGCCTCCTTCCTCACCGTCATTGCCTCCGCTGGCTTAGCGATCGGTTTAGCCCTGCAAGGTTCTTTATCTAACCTATCGGCAGGAGTCCTCCTGATTCTCTTTCGCCCCTTCAGCGTAGGACATTTCATTGAATTTGGTGGCGTAATGGGTACCGTAGAGGAAATTCAACTCTTTGTCACCTTGTTAGCTACGCCGGATAATCGTTCAATTATTGTGCCCAACAGTAAATTAATCTCCGATGTTGTGATTAATTACTCGACCAAATCAGAACGGCGCATTGATCTGGAATTTGGGGTTGCCTATAGCGCGGATCTCGATCGGGTCAAATCCATTATTGAGTCCGTTTTAGCCAGCGATAGTCGCATTCTCTCGGAGCCCGCTCCCACCATTGGAGTGATTGCCCTGGCCGAGAGTTCCGTCAACTTTGCGGTGCGTCCCTGGGTCAAAAGTGAGCACTTTTTAGGGGTGTTAATGGGTTTACAAGAAACCCTTAAAAAACGCTTTGATCAAGAGGGAATTGAAATTCCCTTCCCCCAACGGGAAATTCGCGTCCTTCAAGGCAACCTTACGGACACCTAATCGGTCAATGCCGACGACTCGCCGATCTCTCTTCGATATTTTTGGCTTTCCATTGCAAGTGAAAGATTTTAATGGCAGAGTGCGGCGCAGCGGCTCGTACTCTGCCGCCTTCAGTTGGTCGCCGGTCGCAGCGAGTGAACTCACGTTAAGATTGTTTTAACATTATTGTCATTGTTGTAGCCGATGGTCTTGTGGTGTCCTGCCATGGATCTGCCGAGTCGCCATCCCTAGCCCATCCTCTTAACTTGATTATGCCTGCGATCGATCTGAACTTTGCCATTATCGGTGATCCCCATGTGGGGCTACCCCACACCATTAAAGACCATCCCTATCGCTTCCATCTCATTGAGGTGAGTATCCCTGCCCTAGAGCAGATTTTGGCCCACTTGGCTAGTCTGGATTTAGACTTTGTGCTGTTGCCTGGGGATTTGACCCAGCATGGGGAGCGGGAAAATCATCGCTGGCTAGCGGATCGGCTCCGGAAACTGCCCTTTCCTGCCTATGTGGTACCCGGCAACCATGATGTGCCCTACCTCCACGGCGATGTCGATCGCATTGGCATTGACGAATTTCCTGACTATTACCAGGGGTTAGGCTATCACCAAGATTCTCCTCTGTACTACAGTCAGCCCTTGGCCGCTGGGGTTCGCTTAGTGGGGATGAATTCCAATAGCTTTGATGGCACCGGTAAGCAGCTTGGTTATGTCCATCCTGAACAAATTGCCTGGTTAGCGGAGGAACTCGATCGCTATCGGGATGCTCTGATCGTGCTGATGATCCACCACAATTTAATTGAGCATTTACCGGATCAATCCACCCATCCCCTCGGACAGCGCTATATGCTCAGCAATGCTCAGACCTTGTTGCAAAAGCTGACCCCCCACCAGGTTCCCTTAATTGTGACGGGTCACTTGCATGTTCAGGACGTTGCCCAGTGGCAAGGCTTCTGTGAAGTCACCACCGGCTCCCTGGTGAGCTACCCACACCCCTATCGCATTTGTCGGTTTCAGCAAACCCCTGAGGGCAAACGTTCTCTGAAGATCAAATCCCCCCGAGTCCAGTCGGTTCCGGGTTGGGAAGATTTGCAACATCAATCTCGGGAATGGATGGGAAACCATAGTGAACGGTTTATGCTACGCCTCTTGACCCAGCCCCCCCTCTGTTTTAGTGATCATGCGGCTCGTCCCTTTCTCTCCCAATTACGATACCTCTGGGCCAATGTTGCGGATGGCGATCGTCAATTTCAGTTTCCTGATTTTCCGGCCCCAGTGCGGCAATACTTAGAGCGCTTTAGTGCCGTGGATGGAGACGGTAATCCCACAACGATCGATAATGAGGCAGAAATTCCCTTGTGCTCTTAAGCCATTCTGAAGCCTTTTCTGCTTACCCTTGAGGCCGTACTGTGATCTTTCACTGGATTTATAGTCTATTTAGTTTTTTACTCGGTAGTTGTATTGGTAGTTTTCTCAATGTGGTGGTGTACCGGGTTCCGGCGGGGCAATCCATTCTCTATCCCCCCTCACGATGTCCCCAATGTAAGCATCCCTTAGCCCCCTACGACAATATCCCCGTGCTGGGCTGGCTCAGTTTAGGGGGGCGTTGTCGTTATTGTAAAACTTCGATCGCTATCCGCTATCCCCTCGTGGAAGCCTTCACGGGCTGCATCTTTCTCCTCATCTTCTGGCAAATGGGCTGGTCTGGCTTAACTCTGGGCTACTGGTGCTTAGCGGGCTGGCTCATTGCCCTGGCCCTCATTGATTGGGATACCCTCACCTTACCGGACTCCCTGACTCGCAGTGGATTAGTGGCAGGACTTGTGTTTCAAGTCACCTGGGGGTTTTGGCAAACCAATCAGTGGAGTGGGGCCCTGCGATCGGGCTTCGAGAGTGTGCAAGGTGCCGTGATCGGCTTGTGGGTCTTTGAATTGATTTTCTTGGGGGCAACGATCGCCCTACGGAGACAGGCCATGGGACGGGGCGATATTAAACTGGCCGCCATGATTGGAGCGTGGCTGGGGTGGGCCCAGGTCTTTCTCTGTCTATTTATTGCATCCCTACTGGGCAGTCTTATTGCTGGCGGGGTTACGCTCCTGCGATCGCCGCAGGAGAGCGACACAGGGTCCTCGTCCCCCATTCCCTTTGGTCCTTTTCTGGCCGTTGCAACGCTCCTCTGTGCCCTCTGGGGAGAGCAGTGGTTAGCAAGTTACCTGCAACTGTTTTATTAATATGCTTTTCTGAAGGCTCTAAACGGTTGCGGCTCCAGTTGAGTGTGTGGACACTCCTCCCTCTTCCCCGGATACCCGCTGCGGCATAGCAACTGTCTAAAATGGTGGTTACATTGTCTGTTTCTAGGGCGGAGAGCAGCAAAAACAGCGATCGGCTCATAATGTCCCCAGACTGAGGATCGAGGGTATCGGCAGGGGAGATGGTGCCGGTGTAGGGCGAGGCATTGATCGGTTCGGGGTCTTTCACCTGGAAACCATGACCAGAGTAGTGGAACACCACCACATCTCCTGGTTTTGCTTGTTCAATTAAGTGTCCTTCAAAGGCTTCGAGAATGCCTTGCCGTGTGGGTTTAATGTCGGCTTGATCATGCACTTGCACAATATCTTTGGGGTTAAAGCCATAGCGATGCACCAGCAGGTTGTACTGTAACTCCATGTCCGTGAGACAACCTTTTAAGGAGTGGAGTGGCTCTTGATAGGCATTGATGCCCACCAGCAGGGCGAGCTTGCGGGGGGTGGACTGGGCGATCGTTTGGGCGTAGGTCTGGGCTTGGCGCAGAAAGTGGGTTTGGCTCAAGCCAAGGGTGGCCAGGGTGGAGCCTGCAAGTTGGAGGAAATGGCGGCGTTTGAAGGAGGGCATAA
>JBEAPM010000309.1:0-5803 GCA_041164445.1 Cyanobacteriota bacterium | reverse complement strand
CCCGCAAAACTGAACCAAATAGCCCCAGTTCAACGATTTTCCAACGATCGCACAGCCGTTCAATAGCAGCTAGAGAACACTTTAATCTTTCTGTTAACAAATTACTTTGAGTATACATCGTTGTGTCGGGCTGATCCAAGGCAAGTTGTTCTGCCGCATCAATCGTTTCCATGATTTGAATTTATAGCTCCATACGAAGTTGGATTGTTAAATTAGGTTCAGGCATAATAGGCATCTCGATCGATTTGACTTTTGAGATAAGGATTCATACCCTGCCAGTAGCGGATCACATCAACTCTTCGTTTAAAATATTTTTCCAAGAATTCCTTAAGACGAACTCTTTTGAGAAGATCAGGTTGCATTTCAACAACAATATCAATATCGCTGTTGGGTTTGGCTTGATTGCGGGCAACGGAACCAAAAATTCCAATTTTACTTACACCGTAGTCTTGAGTCAGAGCGGGCTTCAGCATTTTGAGATCGGTTAGGATTTCAGTGGAGGTAAGAGGCTGATTCAGAGCTAGTTGCTGTGCAGTATCGATCGTTTCCATAATTTTTAGTAGATGTAGGATTTCAGGGGATGTACTCAATCTTGAACCTATTTTAATGGGTTGATCCCCCCACCTATCGGCTTCCGTCCTTGATAAGGGGAGCTAGGGGGGATTTACGCTGCCAGTATTGAGGGTGCTATCCTCCATCTCCAGTTTCCCCGTATTCACCACACTATCCGTTGCCTCAATGCTTTGGGAACCCACCACCGTCAGATTGGCCAGCAAATTTCCTAAATTATGGGTGACTTTATCCGCTGTTGCCATCACATCCTGTCTACTTTGGCGCAATTCTTGAATGAGATCCCGTTGAGTGGTTACTAACTGTTGACTCAGTTCATCATTCACGGCCTCCAGTTGGGCAATACGGGCTGCGGATGCCTCCAGTTGTCGTTGGTAACTGCCATGAAAATCCGCCTCGATCTGGGCTTTGTTGGCACCCGCCGGAACCTCCACCGTCAGCATCACATCACCGCCCTTTTTCTCCATACCCGTAATCTGCTCTGGGGTAATGCCGTGCTTTTCCATCAAGGTTTGGAACGCTGCCCGAAACGCTTCCGGGTTAATACCATCCCGGATTAACAACTGCATGGCATCCAGCACCTGCTTAAAGTATTTCTCAAAATCCCCTGGGGCAAAGTCCCGCTGAGGATCGTGGGGGCGACGCTCTCTGTCCCCCCGCTGATTGGGCTGCTCCAGCAAAAAGACAAACTGCGCCACCACCCCCTCCACCTGGGTGGTGGTGTCAATGTTCCAGGCTTCCAGACAGGCCCCCGTCAGACACGCCCCTCGGAAATCCGTCCCCACACAGGCCGCCTCCCGTAAGTTGACCGCTTGTAAATCTGCCCCCGCTAGGGTTGCCTCAGAGAGATCCCCCTGCTTCAGGTTTGCCCCGGCTAAATTTGCTCCCACCAAGTTGGCACCGCGCAGATCTGCCTTGGTGAGATCCAACCCGCTGCCTTGACCCGACACTAGGAGATCTAGTACCGCCCAGTTTTGTAGCAGCGAATCCCCCGGACGGGCCCGGTTCAGTTTTTCAGTATGGCGGAAATTAGCACGGGTGAGGGTGGCTTTATAAAAATTGCAATTTTTGAGGGTTGCTCCCTGGAAATCCACTGCCGTGAGGTTGGCTCGGTGGAAATTGGTGCCCCCCCAACTGGCCACCGCCAAGGCCGCACTGCGGATCACAAAAAATTTGGCATCCCCCTTGAACACTCGCCAGGTGATGTAAAGACTGAAGCCCATAAAGGCTCCGGCTCCGGCTCCGGTTACGGTTACGGCTCCGGCTACGGCTAAGACTCCGGCTACGGCTACGGCTTCGGCTACGGCTACGGCTTCGGCTACGGCTACGGTTACGGCTCCGGCTACGGCTACGGCTCCGGCTAAGACTCCGGCTCCGGCTACGGCTAAGACTCCGGTTCCGGCTAAGACGAAGACTTCGACTCCGGTTCCGGCTCCGGCTACGGCTACGGCTACGACTCCGGCTACGGTTACGGCGATCAAGATCCCGATCGTCCTGAGAACTTCAAAGCGAAAGCCTTGGATGGCGATCGCTAAAACCATGCCAATTTGTAAAGCAACTAAGAGAATCCCCAGCCATAGTCCATAGTCCTGAGTAATCTCTGGAGAAAAGAAGAAAGCCGTGAAACCAACACTCAAAAAAAGGCCGATAAAGGAACAGGCACCGAAGAGAATGAGTGCCAGGACTCTCTGGGTGATCCGCCAGCGGCGTTGCAGTCCTGCTTTTGCCTCTGTCAGGTTGGCTCCCGTCAGGTCGGCACGGGCAAAGTTGGCGCTGTGGAGTTGGGCACCGCTCAGGTTTGCACCTCTCAGATTGGTAAGTCCAGGGCGGGTATTCGAGATCCCCGGTTTCTGGGGACTGGCTCCCAAGGTTTGAGAAGATTTCCCAGCAGAAACCGGGGATCTATCACTCGATCGATCCCCCATAGAGTCGAACCGGGCACCCCGCAGGTTGGCCCCGCTAAAGTCTGCCCCTTCTAGGTTTGTGCCCCGGAAGTTGGCTCCCGCTAGGTTCTGGTTCCGGAAATTTGCGTTGCGGAGATCTTGCCCACTGTAGTTTTTTGCCATACTTGCCCCTCACCATCCCCTTGAGTTTAGAACCAGTTCCCCATAGGGTCAAAGGGGATCCGATCGTTTTGGGGGGGGCTGGAGTAGGGCAGTGCAATAGGCAATTGAGTGCGGCTGGATCCCCCGCCAGCGGGAAAATTGATTGAGGGATTCAGGGCAAGTCAGGTATTCTCAAGGGCCAAGTCTATTTTCAACCTTATGAATCGCCGCCATCTACTGTCCTACACTTCCTTAGCAACGGCAACGGCAATACTGTCGGGGTGTCAAACGGAAATTTCTACGATCGTTGGAGGAGCCACAAAATCAAATAATCCTTTGGTGGAATGGCAAATGATCACCAGTTGGTTCCCCGTTTTAACGACTTTGCAGGAGATGGCAGAGTACATTGCCCAGCGGGTTCAGGATCTCACGGATGGGCAATTTCTCATTGAAGTCTTATCCCAAGCCTTACCGAAGGAACAAACCGTGTTAGATGCGGTGCAAAGCGGTACAGCCCAGTGTGGCCACACGATCGCCCACTACTATAGCGATCGTAATCCGGCCTTTGCCTTTGGTTGTGGAATGCCCTTTGGCCTCACCCCATCTCAGCAACAGGCCTGGCTCTATGAAGGGGGCGGGTTAGAAATTATGCAGACGGTTTACGCCGATTTTGGAACGATCGCTTTTCCGGCCGCCAGCACCGGAATGCAAATGGGGGGATGGTTTAAGCGAGAAGTGAATACCCTCGCAGACTTGGAGGGACTGCGGATGAGGATTCCCGGCTTCGGGGGCAAGATTTTTGAGCGTTTAGGAGTCCGTCCGGTATCTCTGCCCCCCACTGAACTAGCGGCCGCCCTAGAGCAGGATGTACTGGATGCCGCTGAGTGGATCGGCCCCTACGACGATGAACAATTAAAGCTCTATCAAGTTGCGCCCTATTACTACTATCCAGGCTGGTGGGAGCCGGGTTCCAGTTGTGATTTAGTGATCAATCAAGCCGCTTGGGAGCAGTTGCCCCTGCATTATCAACAGGTGCTGCAAACCGTGGCGGCGGAGGCGGATTCCCTCTGCCTGGCTTGGTATAGCCGGAAAAATGCCCAGGCCCTCACTCGGTTGTTAGACCAAGGCACGCAACTGCGGCCCTTCAGTGCCGAAATTCTAGCCCGCTGCCAAACGGAAACCCTGGATTTTCTCGCGGACATTGCGGCAGAAAATGTCACTTTTAGGACGGTCTACGCCACCTGGCAGCAGTTTCGGCAGGAGCTATATCGTTGGGCGAGCATTACAGACCTCGCCTTTGGCAATGCTAGTTTTTTGACTTCCAGTTAACATTCAGTGAACCAAAGCATTACTGACTTCCTATCCGTTGCGGTGTAGACAAAGCATTTCCACGATTCTTGGTAGGATAATATCGCCATCTCCACCCTGACCATCTGACCTGAGGTACATCCCTGTGATTTTCAATTGGTTGAACCGTGCGGGCTCTGCCTTCCTCTTAGGCGGGCAAACCGTCATTCACATCCTGCGAGGGCGGTTTCACTATCGCAATATTTTGGAGCAGATGGCCAGTGTCGGGCCAGATTCGTTGTTAATTACCGTTGTCGCCGCTATCTTTGTAGGGGCTGTTTTTACCATCCAAGTTGCCCGAGAGTTTCTTGAATTTGGGGCGGGATCCTTGGTGGGTGGGGTACTCTCCCTGTCCTTATTGCGAGAATTGGCCCCGGTGTTAACGGGGGTGTTGCTGGCGGGACGGGTGGGCTCTGCCTTTGCCGCCGAGATTGGCACCATGCGGGTGACGGAGCAAATTGATGCCCTGTTGATGCTAAGAACGGATCCGGTGGACTATTTAGTGGTGCCTCGGGTGGTGGCCTGCTGTCTCATGGCTCCGGTGTTAACCCTGCTGTTTGCGGTGACCGGCACCTTTGGGGGGTTACTGGTGGCGATTTATTTTTACGATCTCACCCAAGTCACCTTTCTCAACTCGGTTCAAGATTTTCTGGAACCTTGGGATTTGACCAGCGCGGTGATTAAATCCATTGTCTTTGGGGCGATCGTGGCCATTATTGGCGCAAGTTGGGGACTTACCACTCATGGTGGGGCAAAGGGGGTAGGTACCTCCACCACCGCTGCGGTGGTTACAGCACTACTGGCCATTTTTATTTGTAATTTCTTCCTCTCGGGCTTCATGTTCCAAGGGTTAGGGCAAGCCTTAACGGGATCCCCTTAAGAGGGTTTAAGAGAGTTGACGATCGTTATCTAACCGATTTTTGTCTAACCGCATAGGCAGTCTCTTGCCAGTACAGTTTGCTAATAGGTTTATCGTTACCAATAGGTTGTTCATGGGTACAGGGCGAGAACAAAGAAAGCGTATCCCGCAGACTCAAGGATCAAAATGGATTCCCACGGTATTGCTCGTATTGGGATTGCTGATTTTTTTGCTGTTGGCCAAAGGAATAGCGGTCTTATTGGTGGATCGGATTTTTTACAGTATTCCGATTATCGGCGGTGTGGCCCGCAGTCTGGAATTAACAGAATTTATTAACCTGCTGCTATTTTCCATTCTGGGGATGGGTCTAGGCTTGGGATTTCATCTTATTCCCGTGGTCAACCCAGAGCGTGCTGCCCGATCGATTCTGATCGGACTGATTCCGATTCTATTTCTCAGTAGTTGCTTTTTTCAGTATCAGTTATGGCTCGTAGATGTACAAAATGAGATGGGGCTCAACGGGAGCGAAGTGCGGAGTGTTACCAACCAATGGCTGCAACAAACCGTTGAAAAAGAAGGGATTTGGGGATTTTACAACTACACAACTCTTTATAGTATTTTGCCCACGAATCCCGATCGTTTACAAGCTTCTATTCAAGGAAGCGATCGAGTAACCCAATTATTTGCACAGATTCTTTCCGTTCCTCCAAAGGCAACAGCACAAATCCTATCCCTGTGTGTGTGGGGTTTACGGGCATTTTACTTGAGCCTTTCTGTGCTTACAGCATTGCACCATTTTGAGGATGGCATTAGCCAACGGAAACGACGTTTAGAAAAGAAACCCCAAAAAGTAGCACAAAATCCCCCCCAAGCAAAACCCGGCAAAGCTTATAAAAAACTTAAATGATTACAATTATTTTTCCACTTTAGAAAAGACTCGACTAGCATAAGAGTAATCACGAGTATAGATTCCAATTATAGG
>JBEAPM010000308.1:0-13221 GCA_041164445.1 Cyanobacteriota bacterium | reverse complement strand
TTCGGACTTTTTCTCTTGCTGCGCATACATCAACACCGGATTAGACATGGTTAACTTCTCTCCGAACAACTAGTCTTCTCAGTTTAAGACCAGTTTGTGTGTACACGGTAGCTGACCAAAGAGGGTATTTTCTTGTAGGGTGAGTTGGCGGCGAAAACTGCCTACGCTGGGAACTCGGCCATTATTTAACTCAACCTGCGCGTTGAAGCTGGGGGCTTGGACTAACTCTAAGTCTAAAATGCTTTCCCCAGGATTTACCCCTGCAGAGAGTTCTGCTGAAATGTTGGCAATGTGGGGATCCAGTTGGAGCAGTTGGAGCCCCTGTAAGAGGTCGTTAACATTAACGGGAACCCCGGCCGCTAACCTGACCCGATCGCGGACATACTTGGGGTTGAGTCGCCCTAAGCCATTGACGTTAATTTCCGATAAGCGGCCTTCAATCACTTGGATGGTGACCTGCCCATCCGCTAAGGTTTGTTCCGGCAGAAAAGCACCGGAGGTAATATAGCCATTATCAATATAAAGCTGGGTAATGGCCGATCGTGCTTGTAGCAGTTGCGAAAAGGAGACCGAACCCATGAAGTCTTGGGTTGCCGCTGCGAGTTCTTCTTCACTAAAAACGGTACTGCCGACGATCCTATAACCTTTCACCTCGATCGTTTCCCCTGGGTCTGTGAAGGGTGTGTCGGAGGGTTCAGCAGGCGTTGAGCCGGGGTTCAGCAACTCTTCCGATGGCGGCAGCAGGGGCAGGTTCTCATTTTCTGGTTGGCTCCCTGGGCGCAAGTCTGCGGGATCTGGCTGTAGGCTGGGAGGAATGACTTGAGCAATCTCGGCTTGACCAGAAGAGCCGATCGCGTCCTGGAACGAGTCTGACCAGTCTTGAGCATTTCCCCTTGGGCAGAGAAAGCCCAGCGTTGACAATAGGGTGAATGTCAAGAGAGAACTTTTAATGCCCATTAACTCGCTGACTCCAGTTATAAATCGGACAAAATAAGATTACCGTATTATCTCAGGGTGCAGGGTCTGGACAAATATTAATTTTGTTTATTTTCTAACTCTTCGCAAATCCATTATGGTGATCTAAAGCGATCGGAGTGAAGATCTTGCCCGTGCAGATTTGGGACGGTTGAGCACCTCGGGCAAAACTTTTCGAGGTGCCTTATTGAATTCAATACATCACGCTATGTGCAACTATTCTCAGATCCCCGGTTTCTCGTAGAACGAAGTCCAATCTCTTGATGCTATATCCCCAGAAACCGGGGATCTTGGCACTTAAGTTGCACACGCCGTATACTTCAGTCCTAAATCAGTAGTCAGGGCTAGACTACTTAAACCGTTGTGGAGCACACACCACGCAAGCCATTGAGGATTGCTGCATAAAATTAAGCATAAAAAAAGGAGAGCCACTAAAGTGACTTCCCCGATCATCAGGGTGCATCTACAAGACTAATAATAGCGGATCGGGGTGAGGGGTGTCAACCCCTTTTAGGATTTTTTTATATTTCTCAATAATCGGGGAGGCTACCAACTTAAGGTGGAAGAGTGCAATTTTTTCGCTTTCAGTGGAAAGCCATTGGGGAGTCAGAGCGGGGATCATTTTAGGATATGATTCTCTTAGACCCTACAAGCCCTGGGTTTTTTCGGGTTTTGTCCTGTTGAAGCGGATTCGTGTGTAGAGCGATCGTTTTCAGTAGAACGCAGCAGAATGCCAGCAGAACTAATTTTTGGATCGATTAAGGAGACTTACGTTTATGCCCCTGCGCCACCAGGTTGCTCCCCCTACCCCCTGGACGAAGTCCTTGGCGGAACCACAAATTCACGAAACGGCTTACGTCCATTCCTTCTCCAATCTTATTGGCGATGTTCAGGTTGGGAAAGGGGTCATGATTGCGCCAGGGACTTCCATCCGGGCAGATGAGGGTACCCCTTTCTTTATTGGCGAGAATACGAATATTCAAGATGGGGTGGTCATTCATGGCTTAGAGCAAGGGCGGGTGTTAGGGGATAATCAGCAAAATTATTCGGTTTGGGTGGGTAAAAATACCTGTATTACTCACATGGCGCTGATTCATGGGCCCGCCTATGTGGGGGATAACTGTTTCATTGGTTTCCGGTCTACGGTTTTTAATGCCCATGTGGGCCATGGCTGTATTGTCATGATGCATGTATTCATTCAGGACGTGGAAATTCCTCCGGGTAAGTATGTGCCGTCGGGTTCGGTAATTACCATGCAACAACAGGCCGATCGCTTGCCGGATGTGCGTCCTGAGGATCAGGCCTTTGCCGCCCATGTTGTACATATTAATGATGCCCTGCGCATTGGTTATCGCTGTATTGAAAATCCCACTTGTATGAGTTCGGTACGGCAGAATCCCTCTCAACCAATCATGGGCAATGGTCACAGTTCCAATGGTCACAGTTCCAATGGTTTTGGGCAGAATACGACGAGTTTGGATCCCTCCATTGTCGATCGGGTACGATCGCTGTTGGCTCAAGGCTATCAAATTGGCACAGAGCACGCCAATCCCCGGCGATTTAAAACAAGTTCTTGGCAAAGCTGCAAACCCTTAGAGTCTCAGCAAGAAGGAGAGGTCTTAGCGGGCTTACAAACCTGTCTGCAAGAGCATTCTGGGGAATACGTGAGGCTGCTAGGGATTGATCGGGCGGCGCGTCGCCGTGTTCTAGAGGTCTTGATCCAAACACCAGGGGGAACGCCCTCCGGCCTAGGGTCTGGGCAAACTCAGCCTAGCCCTGCTTCCCCATCTAGTGCCGCTTTTGGCTCTAGCGTTGCGTCTTCTGCCCCAGTCCAGCCCCGTTCTGGTTCCTTAGCTCCTGAGGTAGTCCAGCAAGTTCAATCCTTGCTGAGTCAGGGGTATCACATTGGCATTGAATATGCGAATGTGCGGCGCTTCAAGACCGGCTCTTGGCAAAGCGGCACCCCCATTCAAGGTCATAACATTTCTCAAGCGATCGCTAGTTTGGAAACACAATTAAGGGACTGTCCCAAGTGTTATGTGCGCCTGATTGGCATTGATCCTAAAGCCAAGCGCCGTATCAGCGAAACCCTGATTCAAAGTCCTTAGCATCCTCAATGCTTGTGTGAAAAGTCAAACCGTGTCCGGCAGAGTACGGTGAAATTGTCGTACTCTCCGCCTTCGTTTGCAGCTAGAGTTGGCAGCGGTGTGCAAAATCCGAGTTCGGTTCATCGAGCACTTTACGAATTAAGTTGAGCTTCTGCTCCGCCAGATCTAAGTCCGCCTCTGTACGAGCGAGTTCTTGGGAGAGTTCCGCCGCCTCCATGCGAATATCCTGAAGTTCCTTAATGAACAAGTCTTGGATGGCTTGATTAAAGGGTTCTGGGTGCTCAGTCCTTAATTCTTTGAGAAAATTCCAGATGTCCCAGTGGGACGGATTGGCATTGAGGAAATAGCCGGGTTCAGTCATACCTTTCTTGAAGAGAAGTCTGATCTGATCCTACAGCGCTTATTGCCTAATAGATCCCTGGGATCAGTTTTTTAACCTCTTGACGATAGCGATCGTAATCGGGAAATTTTTGACCGAGCCACGTTTCTTCTTGGCGAGCCTTGGCATCAAAAAAGAGGACAAAACCAATCACTCCTAAAGCATGGGGCCAACTCCATAACCAACAGTTATAGGCCAGGGCGAGGAAAATGACGGCGCTATAAATGGGATGCCTGACGAGACCATAAATCCCGGTGGTGAATAGTTCTCCATCTGTTTTGGGATGGGGCAAGGGCGTGAGGTTCTGCCCTCCGATCGTCTCAGCGGACAATCTGACTTGACTTAGGTTGGGCTGTATTCCCTATTTTAGCAAGAAAATATGGCTTTCCACTGAAAGCGGAAAAATTTAATGGAAGAGTGCGGCGCGGAGCGCCGCACTCATCCGCCTTAATTTGGTAACCGAAAATATCTTAGAAGACTTCTGTGCGGAACTTGCCGAACCGTTATCGCTAGCGTTTGCAAGAGAATGTGTTGAACAGGCACAGTCAAGGGTGGAAGAGTCGCCCCTTCCACTGGTCTTCAAAACTCCTCAAGATTTTGGCGACTGAAAATCAGACCGAAGCGGCCTAAGCCACTTGAGAAGTCAGTGGACTGAACCAGGATCCCCCGCTGGGCCGATCGTGAGTGGGATGCTGTTCCTGCTGAACCGGCATGACTAAAAGGGAATTGCCTTGACGACCTTTCACCAGAACCGTTGTGCCCGGAGCGATCGTTGCTCTATCGCTTTGATCAAATAATTTGGCGGCCCAATAACTTCCAGAAAATTTAATCCATCCTTTGTGTCCTGCCGTAATCGCTTCTTCAACAATGCCAAACTTCATATCCGTATACAGGACGACGGGGTAATCCATCATGGTGTTTGGGGTTTGGGGTAAAGGGTTACTACGCATGATGTTTGCCTCCTCATTAAGGAACAATTGTTTCATACCTTTAGTTTGTCAGGCATAATCCTAACTGACCAGGGAAGTTCTGGGGGTTAGCCCAGAAGTTTAGGGGAAGATTAGGAAATGATTAGGAAAAGATGATACCCCCCCCATGCCTAAGCTTTCCTGACCTCGCCATTCCCGCTGAAAATCGGTCACAATAGCTTAAGTTCCTTAACTTCCACTTATCTTGCTTAAGTTCTGCTGTGGTGAACTTCGGGCTGGAGAGCGGTCTGAAGTGAGGAATGCTGTCTAGACCTAATCCAGTCATGACAATCGCAAAACGAAAACGGGGTGTTGTCTTAACGTCTACGGGTCAGGAGAAACTGCAAAGGAGACTAGCGACGATAGAGTCCGAGGAGAACGGTAAATTAACCCTAGAAAAGATTGCTAGCCGCACCCAACTCGATCCTGGCACGGTGGCTAAGGTCTTGGAAGGGCAAGAGCGAGTCGATCGCAGTACCCTCAAGCAGTTTTTTCAGGGGTTTGAGCTGACGTTGCAACTGGAGGATTATCACCATCCGGCCACTCCTACACCCTTGCAAGCAACGATCGCTACGGGGATGGCTCCTCGCATTGACTGGGGAGATGCAACGGATGTCCCTTTGTTCTATGGACGGGATCAGGAGTTAGCAACTTTACAAACCTATCTGGTAGACGATCGCTGTCGCTGTGTGGTGTTGCTGGGGATGGGGGGAATTGGCAAAACAGCCCTGTCCATTAAACTTTGTGAGCAGGTTCAGGATCAGTTTGAGCGGTTGTGGTGGCGGAGTTTACGGGAAGCGCCCCCGGTGATGGAACTGTTGGAAGATGCCCTCACGTTTTTAAATCCGACTGGGCCAAAGATCCCGGAAAATCTCGGTGCAGCCATCAACCAATTATTGGAAGTATTGCAGCAATCCCGGTGTTTATTGGTTCTGGATAACCTGGAGTCCATTTTGCAAGATGGCGATCGCATGGGGCATTATCGTTCCGGCTATGAAGGCTATGACACCCTCATTCGGCGTATGGGGGAATCCCGTCATCAAAGCTGCCTGCTGATGACCAGTCGGGAAAAGCCGAGAACCATTGTCCATGGGGGAAATCAACATCCAGTCCGATCGTTTGTAGTCTCTGGATTAGCCTTGAAAGCCGCCCAAGCCATCTTGGCGGCGGAGGGTATTGCCACCACGGAATCCCAATTTGAGACTCTGTTTCAGCGGTATGCCGGTCATCCCCTAGCTTTGCGGTTTGTGGCCAATAAAATTCGGGATTTATTTGCCAGTAATGTTGAAGAATTT
The DNA here is from genome assembly GCA_041164445.1 of Cyanobacteriota bacterium. Taxonomy (GTDB): domain Bacteria; phylum Cyanobacteriota; class Cyanobacteriia; order Prochlorotrichales; family Prochlorotrichaceae; genus JBEAPM01. The sequence goes on along the minus strand of JBEAPM010000308.1, from coordinate 7,496 downwards.
TTAGCCCAAGGGGTGACCCTATTTCGAGATATTCGAGAACTTTTAGCGGAACAATTTGATCGCTTATCTGCCCGTGAACAGGAAATTCTCTATTGGCTAGCGATTAATCGGGAACCGGTGTTATTTCAACAACTGCAAGGGGATCTGCTCAGTGACCTCACCTGGGATGAGTTACTGGATACCCTAGAAGCCCTCTGCCATCGATCCTTAGTGGAGCGCATTGATGAAGGGTTTACCTTACAGAATGTTGTTATGGAATATATGACGGAGCGCTTAACCCAGGAGATGATTCAAGACCTCAGTCCCCAGCGCTTTAAGACACTGGATGAATCCGCTGGTTTTGCCAAATATGCCCTCTTAAAAGGCAATGCCAAAGCCTATGTTCGGGATACCCAAAAGCGTCTTATTCTAGAACCGATCGCCTCGAAAACTTTAGCCACTCCAGAGATCGTTCACACCTACTTAGCCGATCTCAAAAAGAATCCAGCCCTGACCACCAGTTACGCCCCTAGTAATTTACTCAACCTACTGACCTATAAGTTTTCCCCCAACCTCAACTATGATTTTTCCGGCTTAAGCCTGCGCCATGCCTGTTTACAAGGAGCCCAATTTCAACAGGGTAACTTTCAAGGCTGTCAATTTGGCCATGTACTTCTCACCACCACCTATGGCTATGTCTTAACGATCGCCTTTAGCCCCAATGGTCAACTCTTTGCCATGGGGGATACCAACAGTAACATTGAAATTTTAGAAACCCAGGACTGGAAGCACGTTAAAACCTTAGTGGGACATAAGCAGTGGATTCGTGCCATTGCCATCAATGCCCAGGGAACCTTACTCGCCAGTGCGGGGGAAGACAAAACCATTTACCTCTGGGATTTCCAGACCTATCAACCCCTGGCCCAGTTGACGGCCCACGAAGGGGATATTTTGGCCCTAGCTTTTCACCCCCAGGGCAACCGCTTAGCCAGTGCGGGCAAAGATGGCCTCATTTACCTCTGGGATACGGATACCTCTACTCAATTGGCTTGTTTAACGGGACACCAAGACTACATTCGAGCCCTTGCCTTTAGCCCCAATGGACAATACTTGGTCAGTGGCGGCAACGAAGGACAAATTTGGCTGTGGGACTTCGATCGTCGCCAACGAATCACGGCTTTAAGGGGACATACCGATAACATCCGATCTTTAGTGTTTAGTCCCGATGGTTCACGGTTAGTGAGTGGTGGCGATGACTGCACCCTGCGGGTTTGGCACAGTGATTGGCACAGTGAACAGTGCCCTCAGATTCACTGTCTGCAAGTCCTCAATCCTGAAAAACAAAAGATTTATGCCCTCGCCTTTAGTGCTGACGGATCCCTCCTAGTGGGAGCCAGCGAAGATCAAGCTATTCTGATCTGGGAAACTCAGTCCTATCAACTGATTCAGATCTTACAGGGGCACCAAAATCGAGTCCGCTCCGTTGCCCTCAGTCCCGATGGCACCACCTTAGCCAGTAGTGGCGATGATCAAACGGTTCGCCTCTGGGATCTCCAGGATTACCAATGTTTACGAGTCTTTCAAGGCCATCACAACCGCATTGGCTCCTTGGCCTTTAGTGCCGATAGTCAGCACCTGATCAGTGGCAGTGAAGATCAATCCCTGCGAATCTGGGATTTACAGCAGTACAAATGTCTGGAAATGCTGCCCCATAGTGGGCGCACCGTTGCCATACAACCTCAAACCCATCTCCTCGGCAGCAGTGATCCCCACGGTCATCTACAATTGTGGGATCTGCACACCCGTGAAACCGTTCAGGTCTTGAACCTGCACCAAACTCAAGTTCGCAGTATCGCCTTCAGTCCCACCTCGGATCTGGTGGCCATTTTAGAGGGCAAAGGGGAGCCACAGCGAATACACCTCTGGGATCTGCAGCGTCAAACCTGTGTGCGTGTCTTGGCGGACTTAGGACTGTGGTCTCGCTCCCTGGCCTTTAGCCCCGATGGCAAAACCTTAGCCAGTGGCGGGCCAGGAGCAACTTGGTATCTCTGGGATCTACACACCTACGATCGTTTACACACCTTTGAGGGTCACAACCAATCCGTCATTTGTTTAGCCTTTAGTGCCGATGGACACTGGGTGGCCAGTGGGAGTGAAGATCATCGCGTTTGCCTGTGGGATGGCCAGACCCACGCCCTGGCTGCTACCCTGGAGCATCATAGTAATTGGGTCAATTCCCTCACCTTTAGCCCTGATGCCAAAACCTTAGTAAGCAGCAGTAAAGATCAGACCCTTTGTATTTGGGATCTAGAAACCTTTCAACTTCGCCACTGTTTGCAGGGACATACCAATGAAATCTGGGCCGTCACCTTCAGCCCAGATGGAGCGCGATTTGCCAGTAGTGGTCTGGATCAAACCATTCGGATCTGGGATGGTCACACCTATGAATGCTTAGGGGTTCTGAGAATTCCACGCCCCTACGAAGGTACCCGGATTGCCGGATCCAGTGGCTTAGCCAGTGCTCAGTGTAAATCCCTCTTTGCCCTGGGAGCGATCGATTAGACTCCAGGTTCTGCTAATAAGAAACCCTGAGTAGCGCCAAATGTATTGGGTTTGACCCCAGCGCACAGAACCTTTCCGCTAGACTAACCCCGCAATACCTTAGGGGTGAACCAGGAGAGCGTGAGTCATGATCAGTAACGACAGAGAACCCGTCCTCTTGGACTCGACGGATGAACAGGCCGTGATGAACTTAGTGATGTCCCTCATTGAAACGGAATCTACGGAGTACACGGTTCTCAATGAACACCAAGAGGACATTACCTACGAGATCAAAAAGCTCGTCTCTTTTCAGAGCCGAATGCTGAAAGGAGATCACGATCGGGGGATGGTTTCGCGGGGACTGGGGGCTAGAGGTGGGTCATTGGCTGGCAAGGGAGGCTGGCAAAAGACTAGGCCGATTCTGGGATCCTCGCATCGGCAGATAGGCTATTGAGGGTCTTCTGAATACAGGGCTTGCACCATTTTGGGATAGACTCCGAGGAAAAAAGACATCCAGACGACCAGAATAACCGCCAGTCCCCCCGTTAGCCAAACTTGGTGAAAACCAAGCCAACTCAAACTCGGCAAAGCGATCGTCGTTAACACGATCGACCAGGGTTGACACCACCAAGGCTTGAGCTTCCAGATATCGATGGGCTGGGGAGTCTCGGTCTGGATCGGATCGGGGTTCATAACGAAATCCTGAGTGCGCCAGTTGAACCTGATCATTTTAGGACACGGCCGCAAGGCCCCGAGAAGGGACACCTCAAAAAAGTTAACCTTTTCCCCACCCACCCCCTATTCTCCCCATAAGAATCCGTAAGAATAGGGGGTGGGTGGCTGCGCCGCCCGCTTAAGGGAGGTGCCCTGGAGGCAATAGCCCCTGCTGAGCTAAACGGGCTGTCCCGTAAGCCGCTTCGCTCTGGGGAGAAGGGTGGACGGGAACCTCCAAAAAGCGAGCCCGGATTTGCGTCCAGGTTTCATTCTGCGCCCCACCGCCGGCGGTATAAACCCGTTGCAAGGGCGATGCTCCCCGCGCCCTAAGACAGTCGTACCCCTGGGCTTCAATGCGGGCGATGCCTTCCAATAATCCCTGTAAAAAGAGGTGGGGGGCTTCTGGGCGAGGGTCTAGACAAGGCTCCAGATTAGGATCGTTCAGGGGGAACCGATCGCCTGGTTTGAGCAAGGGATAGTAGGTTAGACCGGAGGGCACCGCCGGATTAATTTGACGACTGAGGGTTTGTAAAGCTTCCGCTGTGAAGAAATGACTTAAAACGGCTCCCCCGGTATTCGAGGCTCCTCCCACTAACCAGCGGGTGCCCAGCCGATGACTATAAATGCCCATTTTTAAGTCCTGGACAAAACGATCGCTCAGTAACTTGAGGACTAAGGTGGAACCGAGAGAGGTTACCGCTTCCCCCAGGTGCGTAGCCCCACTGGCTAAAAAGGCGGCGATACTATCCGTCGTGCCTGCACAGATCTGACAGCTTGGCGGAATCTCCCAGCGTTCGGCTAAGGCGGGACGCAGGGGAGCGATCGGCTCTCCGGGGGTTCCCACCCTAGGCAATAACACCGCCAGATTGGACTGACTTAACCAGGGGGGATAGCAGAGACGCTCTACGTCGTACCCCAACTTCAGGGCATTGTGATAATCAGAACGCCTGGGTTGGCCATGGAGTTGCATCCCGAGCCAGTCTGCCTGGTGCAATAACTGCCAAGTGGCGGGCGGTGAATCCCCTTTCCAGAGCCCATTTTCCTGCCACCACAGGAGTTTTGCCAAACTCGAGGTACTACTTTGCACCAAGTGATTGGGCGGGGCGAACTGTTGCAGTTGTCCCTTAACCTCCTGCCCCCGATCGTCGTTGTATAACAGGGCTTCTGTGACCGGATCTCCATTCTCCTCACAGAGTAAGACGGTTCCCGAAGTCCCATTAATGGCAATACGCCCCAATTGCGATCGTACCGTCTGGGGTAGGATCGTCAGCAGTTCTTCCAGTGCCAACCGCCAGCATTGAGGATGGGAACGATCGCTGTCCGTAAAGGTAACCCGACTTTCTGCCACGATCGCTTGTTGGGGATCAATGGCGATGGCACGGCTGCCAGAAGTACCAAAGTCAATGCCTAAGCTATAGGGGGACATGGTGCAAATTTAGGGCATAAATCTAGGGCGCGTCATCAACTCGTCGGACTCACGGGCGATCGTTTTAACGGATTGGTGGTATGACGGGACAGCGTATTTAGAGTATGGGAGGTCGATTCAAAAACCTCAATTAAATACTGACAGCCCTCTTCCGGTTTCGTAGAGGCTCCGCAGGTAAAAATATCGATCGCGGCATATCTTAATTCTGGCCAAGTGTGAATAGAAATGTGAGATTCTGCCAGTAACGCTAAGGCCGTAACCCCTTGAGGATGAAATTCGTGAATCACTTCTCCGAGTAAAGTAGATTCACACACCTCCGCCGCATCTCGAAGCGATCGTTGTACAAAAGATGGATCATCCAATAAACAACTGGAACATCCATAAAGTTCTAAAATGCAGTGGGTTCCGACCGGAGCAAGAGCTTTATCCCCCAATTGGCCAGATAGTAACGTTTCCATACCTATCCCCTCATTGGCCAGATAAGCGGCTAGACCTTATAAGCAAAGAACTCACAGGCCGCGCTGTATGGCACAGGTTTATTAAGTTAGTCAACAAAGCGATCTAGACAATTGTCAGAACAGAGCCTCCGGTAGACAGTTCATAGGGTACCTCGATTAATTGTGATAGATGGCGATGCCGCCCACCACAATCCTTATTCTTCCTGAGGTACTAGGGCAAAATTTTGAATTTTTCGAGGTACCCCAGAGAATGTTGTCTTTTTTCCGCAGGTGATCACTCCTGAACCAGTGTCGAGGTCGAGCTGTTAATCATAGCAAAAACTCCTCACTTTTTAAATGAAAAAATGAGGAGCCTGGCTTTTCAGTGAAAGCAGAAAATTAAAGGGAAGAGTGCGCTGCACCCTTCAGACTGGCGCTGAGATCCAGCAAGCTTACTGTTGAATTGATCCGGTAGAGACTTGAGAATCCTAAGGATTATTCCGATTTCATGGCGGCCATTCCACTCGTATCTTTGAGGAATCCACTGTAGGCTTCCATGCCATGTTCGCCAATGTCTAAGCCTATGAGTTCTTCTTCCTCGGTTACCCGCATTCCCAGAACGGCTTTAATTGCGCCCCAGAAGATGAAGCTCACTAACACTGTAAAACCACCAATAGTGAGAATCCCGAGAATTTGGGCAATCAGTTGGTTCGGACCATGACCGTAGAGCAACCCTGCTTCTTGATCGAAAAGACCAACGGCAAGAGTACCCCAGACCCCATTGACTAAGTGAACGGAAAGCGCACCTACAGGATCATCAACCTTCAAAGTACTGTCAATGAAAATAACAGAGAAAACAACGAGCACGCCAGCAATACCGCCAATGATTACAGAGCCTGCAAAACTTGCCCCGGCACATCCGGCAGTAATGCCCACCAATCCAGCCAAAATACCGTTGATGACCATCGATAAGTCAGGCTTGCCCGTGCTAATCCACGAGGTAAAGGTAGCAGTAACACCGCCAGCAGAACCCGCTAACGCGGTGGTCACCGCAATGTAGGGAACAGCAGAATCAGCCGCCAATTGAGAACCAGGGTTAAAACCAAACCAGCCGATCCAGAGAATCAGACAGCCTAGAGTCGCTAAACTCATATTGTGACCCGGGATGGCTGTAGGGGTACCATCTTCCCGATATTTACCAATGCGAGGTCCCAGCAAAGAAGCACCCACCAGGGCCGCCCAACCGCCGACGGAGTGAACCACGGTGGAACCCGCGAAGTCACTGAAGCCAATGCCCCCCAAAAAGCCAATTTCGGAGAGCATGCCGCCACCCCACACCCAGTGTCCGGAAATGGGGTAGGCAATCCCGGTTAACAAGACGCTAAAGATCAAAAAGTCTACAAATTTAATACGTTCAGCTACTGCGCCAGATACGATCGTTGCAGCGGTAGCGGTAAACGCAACTTGGAAGAGGAAAAAGACGGTAATCTCTAAAGTGCTTTCGTCAAGCCCATAGGTCGCTTTGTCCCCTGAGAGGAAAAATCCAGAGGTGCCCATAAAGCCACCCACATCTCCGCCAAACATAAGAGCGAAACCGATCGCCCAAAAGGCTAAACTTGCCAAGGCAAAGACAATCAGGTTTTTCGCAAGGATATTGACGGCATTTTTCTGGCGACACAACCCCGTTTCGAGCATCGCGAATCCAGCATTCATGAAAATGACTAGAACCGCTGCGACTAAAATCCAGATATTGTCTAGGGTTGCCTGTACATCCTCAGGGGTTAAGGTACCCTCCTGAGCATGGGCAGACACGTTCCAAATCCCTAACAGGAGAAGTACCAGAGGGACGCACGCTGCCCAACTCCAGGTAAAGGAGGGGAAAAGTCTCTTGAGATCACGAGTTAGCTTTTCTATGCGAAAAACCCCCGGTGGTGTTGTTGTCCTCTGGTTTCGTCTACGAATAGCTGTCAACTGTACCATTGCAACAATAGAATCCTCATGCAAATTTTGAACATCCACAAACCATGACCCGTCGTCGTATATGACCCATTCTCAGTTCAGATCTTAACAGCAGCAAATTTAGAGCAAGGCGCAAGCTTCTCAGACCCGCCACCGGCGACTCTAAATTGCCGCTATACTTCTGACTTTGAGAAATCTGACTTTGAGAAACGCTAGAGCGATAAACGTTCATCAGAAAAATGGGTCTGAAACCCCGTCCTTGTAGGACGGCTTGACATTCCCTTGCGGGAACTGGTTTTTTTAATGGCGATAAGCCCAGGAAACCAGAAAAACCCGTTTAAGTCCCTTCCCGCAACACAGTTAAGATGTCTTGGCTTTACCCAACGCCTAACCAATTAGGCTTGCAGATAGTCCAGACTAGGGAAGTATCTGGAAGTGTG
>JBEAPM010000307.1:0-7656 GCA_041164445.1 Cyanobacteriota bacterium | reverse complement strand
TGATGCCAGCTACGATACCCAGATGATCTAAATTTTTGACTTGGACGCTCATCCGAGTCCTCCCTCAATAAATAGCTTTAGATTTTATACGATTTCGCTATCTACCTGCGGAATGTAGGCTTTAAAACAACGTTAGACTAGAACCTTAAAACAAGTAGAACACTGATCCATCATGTCTCAACTTGACCCTCCGTCTCAGCCCCCCGCTCATTCCGATCGTCCTAAACCCTTAGGGGAGTACTTAGTCGAAGCAAAATTGTTAACCCCTGCCCATATTGAAGTTGCGCTTTATGATCAACAGGAGCGCGGTTACCGATTAGGGGATATCTTGGCGATGAGGGGATGGGTTAAGGAGGAAATTATTGAATGGGTTGTTCAAAATAAATTATTGCCAGAGCGCCAAGTTCAGGAAGAAGATTTTGATACGCTGCTCATTAGCTTGAAGGAAGTTTTGGAGCAAAAAGAGTCCGAGCAACAAGACTCAGGGGCAGCAGAAGACATGCTTTCGGCGGATGGCTTGGGTACGACAATGCTGAAGAATCTAAAGGAAATTTTAAGCGAAGAGGAAGAGGAAGAGAAAGCGAAAGAAGTAGAGTCCCCGAGTACTAAGCCTTGGCGGCCGATACCACCGCCCCCGCCGCCACGACAAAAGTCCCCCTCTCCCAAGCCTAATCCAGGTTTTTTGGAGGTTGCTGAGCGGGAGACCTTGATTATTGAGGGAGATTAGGCGCGGCAAAGACAAAGGTTAGGTCAATGGTTTGATCCTTTGGATCAAACTCGATCCGCCGGATAAATTCCCGAAAAAAGAAGCGCCGCTCACTTTCGGAAAGATCTTGCCAAAATTGAGGAATGGCCACCGCTTGTACGAGTTCTTGGAGGTTAACGGGCGGTAGTTGTTCCAGTTGCGATCGCCATTGGGCAATTTCCTGGCGCAGGGTTCGGGTTCTCAGTTGAGCGCTGGCATCGTCTAAAATCCCTTGATGGTGCAGTTCTGCAACTTTTGCCAAGATTTCTTCATGGCTTGCGATCGCGTCCTCTAAGGATTGTTGGGGATTGGCAGTCAAGGGTCTCAGTTGAGCAACGGCGGGGGGCAGGGTACGGCAAATTTCTTGGATGACGGTCTCTAAAAAGCGATCGTAGCGAAGCGCTGAACAACCAGAGGTCTGTTCAGATTTTTGGGCACAGTCCCTAGGGCGCAGGTATAGATATTCTTCTCCCTTTCCTTTCTGGGTCACTTGGGTGACGATCGTTTTGGAACCACAGGTTTTACAGAAAACCAATCCTGCCAGGGAGCGGGGGGTACCGGCAGTGCGGGGGGGCAACCGACGATTACGGCGCAAGAGCCGATCGATTTGGGCCGCTTCTTCCCTGGAAATGAGAGGGGTATGGGTATCTCGCACCACTTCTCCTTCTTGGTAGCTGAGATCACCGCGATAAACAGGATGGGTCAGCCAACGTTGGGCCGTAGAGGTGGAAATTTTTTTGCCGTAACGTTGACTAATGTATCGCACCGCCCCCCGCAGAGAGCCATACAGTAAAAAGTGTTCAAAAAAGTCCTTCACGATCGCCGCCGCTGCTCGATCGATGGTGTATCGCTCTTTGCCTCGCTTATAGCCATAGGGAGCCCGTCCCGGAGGGGGCAAAGCTTTGAGGCGGTTACGGGCGTGACCTTCTTTGATTTTTGAGTTTTCCATGGCCAGCGATCGTATCCAATCCAGGCGTACCCTAGCAAAAATCCTAGGCTAGGGATCGTAACATCGTTTGTAATTTTAACTTCACCTCCGCAATTTCCCGCTGCGGCACAGACCCCTGGACAATGCCAGCCCCCGCCATCAATCGCGCCCGATCGTGGTAGAGAATGGCAGACCGAATACCCACCACAAATTCACAATTTCCGGAACCATCAATCCAGCCGAGGGGAGCCGCATACAAAGAGCGATCGTGGGGTTCATACTGACGAATATAGTTACAAGCTAAAGCACGGGGAACCCCTGCCACCGCTGGCGTAGGATGCAGTTGGGCTAACACTTCTAACGGGTGCAACCAGGGGGTCAAAGCGGCGGTAATTCCGGTATGAAGGTGTTGAATATGAGACAGTTGGCGCACTTTCGGTAAGCCGGAGCGCTGGGGAGAAATGCCCAAGGCTTGCAGTTGATCGATAATAAAGTCCACCACCAACTGATGTTCGTGACGCTCCTTCGGGTTGGCTAATAACCGCTGGGCAAAGCCTTGGGATTCCTGGGATGTGGAGCCTCGGGGTGCAGAACCCGCTAAGGCTTCCGTTTGCAGTTGCCTTTGGGTAAGGCGCAGGAGTCGTTCTGGACTGGCACCCATAAAATGCGCCCCTTGGGGGGTGCCCCAGCAAAACAAATAACAGTCCGGATAGTGATACCGCAGGTTGTGCAGAGACTGACGCACCTGAAAAGGCTTTTTAGCATGCACTTCTAGATTGTGGGCCAGCACCACTTTTTGTAAGGCTCCCCCCTGCATGGCCTTCAGCACAGCTTCAACCCCCTCCCCAAAGCGATCGAGGTGGATAGCCGGAGGACTCAAGGGGGAAAAACAGGGGGTGGGGTGGGGAAAATTTGCCGAGCTTTGGGGGAGTAAAGATTTGAGTTGTTGAAAAAGATCCCAGGCCGATCGCACCTCCTGCTCTAGGGCATTGCCGGGTTCAAACCGAGCAGCCGTAGACAACTGACAATGTACCCACAGTTCACAGCGATCGGGCCAGCGACAGATTTGCCACCGGGGCAACCAGATCCATCCCGGCGCAAACGGTTTGGCAAAGAGCGCCGAGGTTTCCTGCCCCGAGGGAGTGGGGTCAAAATCATCAAAAAAGGTAAAACTGGCTAGCCACTGGGGGGTAGAGTGCAGCGGGGCACCACTGGCGGATACCCTCAGCATCGATCGCTGCCAACGCTGTAATTCTCGTTGCCCCTGAGCAAAGCGTTCTGCTCCCCTCGTTTGAATATTGACCACCTGACCCATTGCCAAACTACGCAGAGCAGGGTGGGGTTGCTCCCAATAGGCATAGGGGGCAGAGGGGGTCGCAAGGGCTTCCCAAAACGCCAAGAGATCAACCAGGGGAAATTCAAAGTGGATACTGAGCAATTCCGGTTCCTGAGGATGCTCAGCTAATGCGGTTTGGATATGATGCAATAACACCTGAAACTGATGTATTTCGACTGGTGTCAGTGGAGGGAGCAAAGCGGTTCCCCGTTCCACTGTCTCCCCGTCAAACTGCCTCCCCTTGAAAGTCACCACCATAGTTTTTTATCGTTTTGCCATCAATTATCCCTATCAATGGCACGATTAAGGCAATTTTGGCCCCTCAAAGGTGTTACGTTTTACAACCAAGCTACCACTCTACCCCAGATCCCAAAGCCAATCCTCATCGATCGCTTCCTCCAGGGTAAAGGGCGGATCCATTGGCACAATCCCAGGCTCTAGCCCGCTGCGATCGAGGAAAGTCTTGCGTCCGTTTTGATATTCTTCAACAAATATTTCCGGGAGCGATCGTTTCAGACTAGGGCTAGCCTTGAGCTTTTTCTGGATCTGAATCCGAAAATTGCGAATTTCCGCTGTCCAGCCCCGTAAGCACCGTTCCCGCTCGATCTGCCAGTATTGCACCTTGAGCAAATGTTCACATAAGCACATTAAGTAGCTGGCTAAAGCGTGCCGATTGTTTTGCCCCAAGCTCTCCACCTCGTCAATCAAATTCACTAGGTCTAATTCCCCAAAGGCCTGGGAGCGTAACTGGTCTACCGTCCGATCGAGCCATTGCTGATAATCCTTTTCGTATAAATCCTCCTCATCAAAAGGAGTCGTGGCGATCGAAGTCGTTATATTGTTCATCTCTTCTATCCCTGCAAACATCCTGCTCTCAACTTAGCCCCTATCATCCTACCAAACCCCCCTTTGAATATATCCGCTCAATATACTCAGCCGCCGTGAGGCGTAGAGATTTACCCCCAGGACATTCCACCCAACCGATCGCCTTCTGGGGCTGTTCCCACAGGGCTAAATGGCTCACCGGAGGATCGGCATAGAAATGAGAGTGTTTACTCCGCAGACCGCGAGTTGTTTCATAGGCCAAACGATCGGGACTGAGGCTATAGACCGGAAAGTCTGCCCAGAGAGGCACCCCCCACCCATCAACAGCGATGAGCGCTTGCACCGGATGCCCTTGACGATGCCACTGCCGCGCCGCCAGCAACGCCCCCACCACCCCCGCACTAAACCCAATCCACACCAAGCCATCCCCCCTATTCCCTACACCCTCTCCCCTGCTCCCTAACCCCTGTGCCCTATTCCCTAAACACGCCTCAAAATGATCTAAAACCAGACGCGGTGCATAGGGGGGAACCGTAGCCGGTAACACGCCCAAAATGAGACGATCGCTCCAAGCCGATCCCCAGGTCTGCCTTAGCCCATTCAAAAAAGACTGCGTTAGGGATGGCTGATGAATACCTGGACAAATGTAAAGTTTTGTAAAAGTCACGTTTCCGTTTTCCTACAGACCAGACTTCAGGCAGAATGGGGCAAACCCTTGGCCAGATGGCTCATTTTGCACAGAATCTCAGAAAACGCCCCGACTGTTACATTTCGTAATATTAAAAGCTGTAAGAATTTACAAACTTTAGTTAACCTGTGGGGCCGTCTGCCCGTATGATCCTAATTATTAATCTTCGTAAGATTTCGTAAGATTTTACTCAAAATTTAAGGGAGACTTAAACAGTGGCAATTCCTTTACTTGAATACGCGCCATCTAGCCAAAATCAACGGGTTGAGGGCTTTGAAGTCGGAACCGATGAGCGTCCTCGCATTTTTAATACTGAAGATATGCTCTTCCCCACGGATATGGACACCTTGATCGAAGCGGCTTACCGTCAGATCTTCTTCCATGCCTTCAAGTGGGATCGCGAACCCATTCTGGAATCTCAGTTACGCAATGGTCAACTGACAGTTCGGGACTTCATCCGAGGTCTGCTTCTGTCCGAGACTTTTAGAAACAGCTTTTATGAGAAAAATAGCAACTATCGCTTTGTTGAGCATTGTGTCCAGAAAGTCTTAGGGCGCGACGTGTACAGCGATCGGGAAAAAATTGCATGGTCGATCGTCATTGCGACCAAAGGCTACCAAGGCTTTATTGATGCCCTGCTCGATAGCGAAGAATATCTCAGCAACTTTGGCTACAACACGGTTCCCTATCAACTCCGTCGGAACCTGCCGGGTCGTCCCTTGGGCGAAGTTCCCTTTAACATCAAGTCTCCTCGCTACGATGGCTACTATCGCGGGATTTTGGGCTTCCCCCAAATTATCTGGCAAAATGCTGTGCGTCGCTTTACCCCTCAAGAGACTAAGGTTCAAGCCGGCAACCCCGAAGGTTTCTTGGGCATCGCTCGCTCTCTCAATATTCAGCGAAACATCGAGCCTACTCGGTCTGTGTCTGGCTTGGATTATCTAGCCAAGGTTCCTCGCCGTTAAGGTGGAGCACAGATGTTAACTGAATGTCGGAAACTCTGCTCCTGAACATTCAAGACCCTGTAGAACGAATGCATCAGCCAGATCCCGAGTCCTGTGGTGACACCGAGGGGTCTGGTTTCCTGTGTTCAGAACCTGCTTGAAAAAGGGTAATGAGGCCTAGAGGGGGGAAAAGTGGTAGTGGTTAAGGTTCGCCCTCCTCGAAATTTGCCCGCAAAATAATAGAGATTCTCCGTTTTAGGTAACATTTTCCCTTAAAAAGCTTTACTATGTTTTAAGAAATGCCTGCTGTTAACTTCACTTCACTGGAGAAGCTAGGCTGTCCACCGTAAAAAGAACGGAAGCGCTTTATGGGTCGTATAGGGATTTTACTTTTGAATCTAGGGGGGCCGGAAAAACCCGAAGACGTTCGCCCCTTCTTGTTTAACCTATTTTCCGATCCTGAGATTATCCGGCTTCCCTTTCCCTGGATGCAACGTCCTCTGGCCTGGATGATTGCTACAGGACGCACCCGGAAGTCCATTGAAAATTATGCCCAAATTGGCGGGGGATCTCCCCTCCGTCAGATTACGGAAGAGCAGGCCCACGCTTTAGAAATGCTGCTGCATCAACGCAATGTGGATGCTTCTACTTATATTGGAATGCGCTACTGGCATCCTTTTACCGAAGAGGCGATTGCCCGTCTGAAACGGGATCGAGTCGATCGCTTAGTGATTTTGCCGTTATATCCTCAATTTTCCATTAGTACCAGCGGGTCTAGTTTTCGCTTATTGGAACGGCTCCAGAAGGACGATCCAGACTTTAAGCAGATTCCCTACACCGTTATTCCTTCCTGGTATCAGCGATCGGGTTATCTAGAAGCAATGGCGGATTTGATTCGTCAAGAGCTGGATAAAAGTGAGCATCCGGAGCAGGTGCATATTTTCTTTAGTGCCCATGGTGTGCCCCTCAGCTACGTTGAAGAAGCGGGGGATCCCTATCAACGGGAAATTGAAGATTGTACCAACCGCATTATGCGCACCTTAAATCGCCCTAATGCCCATACCTTGGCTTATCAAAGCCGGGTAGGCCCGGTCGAGTGGCTTAAGCCCTACACCGAAGATGCGATCGAAGAATTGGGAGCGAAGGGGATTCAGGAACTGTTAGTGGTTCCCATTAGTTTCGTCTCGGAACACATTGAAACCCTGCAAGAAATTGATATTGAATATCGAGAGTTAGCAGAAGAATCTGGTATTGAGCACTTCCGGCGTGTACCGGCCCTCAACACCCATCCCCGTTTTATTGAAGATTTAGCGGATCTCGTCGAGGAATCCCTGACGAACCCTAGCCTAACCTTAGAAGAAGTGATTCACCCGCCTCAAAAAACCAAGCTTTATCCCCAAGAGCGTTGGCAATGGGGGCTCACCAGCTTTGCTGAAGTCTGGAATGGTCGTTTGGCTATGGTGGGTTTTGTCGCCTTGATGTGGGAAATGATTACAGGACAAGGGTTTCTTCATTTTGTAGGCATTCTCTAGGGAGAAGTTTGAATGCTCAATTTTGAGTTTTGAGTTGAAGTTTTGAATTAAAGGGTATCAACTTAAGGCGGAAGAGTGCGGCGCTTCGCGCCGCACTCTTCCATTAAATTTTCTCGCTTTCAGTGGAAAGCCGAATTAAACTGAGTCAAATTGCCCCTATCCTTGAATCGATCGTGACTTCTCCCCCTAACTCCCCTTCCGTCGTACAGCAAACCGCCATCGGTGTCTTTCTCTCCACTTTCGTGACCATTTTGCTCGCGGAATTGGGGGATAAAACGCAAGTCACCATTTTACTGATGAGTGCGGAGTTTAAACAGCCCATTCCCATCTTCTTTGGTGCGGCGATCGCTTTGGTGACCACGAGCTTATTAGGAGTACTGGCGGGGCGGTGGCTATCTCGTTACCTTGCGCCTCAACTTTTAAACCGGTTAGCGGGCATCATTTTGTTGGCGATCGCTATTGTGCTGATTTGGGATGCTTTTGGAAACGTGTAGGGCCTGTCATCAATTCAGACTAAAGCAGCCTAAAAATCGTGAGTTAAATAAACCGGAAAGTTCAGGATTAAACCACAGAGGCACAAAGAACACAAAGGTATTCCTTCGGGGCTTCGGTGTCTTGGTAGTGAAATTCCAGGTTATAAAGTCCGCATTCCTAAGCG
>JBEAPM010000306.1:0-7978 GCA_041164445.1 Cyanobacteriota bacterium | reverse complement strand
ACCAGTTAGAAATTGTCATTGATGTACTGTCGCGGGATGCGGTGAAAATTGAGCCCGGCGATCGGATTTACATTGATCAGTGGGGCGGTGACGATCGCTTAGGGGCGGCAGTGACGACGGTGGAACCCAGTGCCTTTACGAAAATTTCCGCCTTGGGGGTGGAGGAGCAGCGGGTTAATGTGATTGCTCACTTTACTGACCCCGATGTGCCCTTGGGAGATAACTACCGGGTAGATAGTCAAATCGTGATTGATGCAATTGCCGAGGCTCCGATCGTTCCCCTGAGTGCCCTCTTTCCCTGTGAATCGGAGACCTGTGTCTTTGTGGTCAAACAAAACCGCGCCCAGCAAACCCCCGTCCAAATTGGTCTACGCAATACCTTTGATGCCGCCGTGGCGGCAGGTCTGAAGGAAGGAGAGACGGTGATTGCCTATCCCGAAACCGTCGCCGCAGGCGATCGGGTTCAACCTCGCTAAGGCTGGATTGCCCTTATGGATCTCTTTGCCCACCACGCCCAAGAACGTCGCCAACGCCAAGCCCCCCTCGCGGATCGGATGCGGCCCCGCAGCCTAGAGGACTTTGTGGGTCAGGAACACATCATTGCCCCCGGCCGACTGCTGCGCCGGGCCATTACCCTGGATCAGCTTTCCTCCTTAATTTTCTATGGCCCACCGGGTACGGGCAAAACCACCCTGGCCCGCATCATTGCCCAGAGCACCCAATCCCATTTTCTCAGCTTGAATGCGGTGTTGGCGGGCATTAAAGACATCCGCGAAGCGATCGCTACGGCGCAGAAGCAGTTTAATTACTACCAAAAAACCACCTTACTCTTTATTGATGAAGTTCACCGCTTTAATAAATCCCAGCAGGATGCCCTCTTGCCCTGGGTAGAAAATGGTACGGTTATTCTCATTGGAGCCACCACAGAAAATCCCTACTTTGAAGTCAATAAGGCACTGATTAGTCGCTCCCGCATCTTTCAACTCAAGTCCTTAGAAGCCCACCATTTGGCGCAAATTCTGACTCAGACCTTAGAGGATAGCGATCGGGGTTATGGTCAGACTCCAGTGCAGATTACCTCCGAGGCCCAGGCCCATTTTATTCAAGTGGCCAATGGGGATGCCCGCAGCTTACTCAACGCCTTGGAGTTAGCGGTAGAAACCACACCGCCCCAAGCCGATGGCTCCATTTGCATTGATTTGACGATCGCAGAGGACTCGATTCAACAGCGGGCCGTACTCTACGACAAAGAAGGGGATGCCCACTTTGATACCATCAGCGCCTTTATTAAAAGTGTGCGGGGCTCCGATCGTTCAGGCCTGTGCCGACACCTTTGACCGCATTGGCCTGCCGGAGGGACGCTACCCCCTTGCCCAAGCCACCCTCTACCTGGCCACCGCCCCCAAATCCAACAGTGTGATGGGCTTTTTCGATGCGATCGCCACGGTGCAACAGGAACAGGTGTCCTCCGTACCGAACCCCCTCAAGGATGCCAACCGCGACAAAGAAGCCCTAGGTCACGGAGCAGACTACCGCTATCCCCATGCCTACCGGGATCATTGGGTTGCCCAACAGTACCTACCGGAGACCTTACAGGGAAAACAGTTTTATCAACCCTCCAACCAGGGCTATGAAAACCAGATTAAAACCCAAGTCTTGCAGCGGCGGGAAGCCCAACAGGCCGCCCTCAGCGACGGCTTCCGGGATCCCCATTTAGAAATGCTCACCTACAGCAACGGGAATCCGGCCACAGAGCAGTGGTTACAGCGAACCCTCTCCCAAACTGGGGAAAAATTAGCTCAAATCCGCGATCGTTTGTTTGCCTCCCTCCGCATTCAGCGCCATGACGTAATTCTCGATCTCAATGCCGGTAACGGCTTACTCACCTGGGAAGCCCTACGGCGCAGCCCAGAAGGCGGGGTGTACAGTGTGGTGCAGAGCCCCGCCGAGCAAGAAACCCTCACCCTGCAAGCCGCAAACCTGGATGGTCTCCAACGTCCCCAGATCCTGCACTGTACCCTCCCCGATCTGGCGGAGACCTTAGGAACCCTGGCTCCAGGACTAACCTTTGACCACATGATTGGGCGCAACGTCTTCATGGGTTCCCCAGCCAAGGAAACGATCGCTGCCGTTCTGCAGAGTCTCCGCACCCCCAAAACCACCTTGGCTGTCGTAGAAACCATTCCCCAGCGGGGACAACGCCTATACGCCCTCTTAGACTTAACCCCGTTAGCCCCAAAGATGCGCCATCGGTTCATAACGGCAGAAGAGTCCATCTATACCAACCCAGCGGATCCCTTAGTCAATTGGGACGATCAAGATCTCGCTCAAATCCTCAAAACCGCCGGGTTCACCGGACAAATTTCCACAGAAGTGCTGACTACAGAACTATACATCAGTACTCAACTGATTCAGCACTGGTTTACACCCCAACCGCAGCAAACCCGCGCCGCTTACATCGATCATCTGGCCAAACACTTCAGTCCAGCGGAAATTGAAGCAATTTATCACTGTTTTGAGAAACAACTGCAAAACCAAACCGTTTCCTGGCAGACGACTCTCCTCTGGATCTACGACAATGCCACTCCTGCCAGTCCAGAACCCTGACGATGACAGCCTCTAGTTGAGGCGTAAAACCTGGTAAGACCTGAGCCGGACTTCTCGGCCGCCATAGCCAATATGACAGGCGTTCTCCACCACTTTGCCCGGGTGTACCCCTCCACCATAATCAGTACGACAGATCGCTAAAGGTGTTCCCGAAGCCTCCTGTCCCCCCATCAAACTTTGGAAGGTATTAGACGCTGTGCCCCGCTGCCAGGAGTATTGAGTGCTGCCACTGAAACTAAGGACTTGATAGTTAGCAGAGGTTATTTCTTTACCCCCAAAGCCAAAGTTACATTGGTTGTTGACGAGCTTGCCGGGGTGAATGCCCCCTTGGTAGTTAACTCGGCAACTATATAACGTCTGATTGCGTTCAGAGCCCACAGCAAAGGCTTGGCTTGTGAGTTGGTTATCCCAATAAAACCCCGTCCCTGCGGTGGGATTGGAGGGTTGCCCAGTGGGAAAACTATTGCCATTCCCTCGTTGAGTGACTAACGTTTCATAGCGATCTAACTGAATTTCTTCACCCCCATAGCCAATATTGCAGCGACCATTGACCACTTTTCCAGGATGAAGGCCCCCTTGATAGTCTGCGCGACAGAGCGCTAAGCTCGTGCCATTGGCTTCCTGTCCCCCCAGTACCGGTTGATCATTTCCAGAAAGCGATCGTACCCATTGGTACTGGTTGGATTGCCCTTGGAAACTGAGAACCTCGTAATTGGAGGACTGGATTTCTTTGCCGCCAAAGCCAAAATTGCATTGATTACCTACGATTTTGCCGGGATGAAGACCGCCCTGATAGGCAACGCGGCAACCATACAGGGTTTGATTGCGTTCCTGCCCTACGGGAAAGGCGGCTCCAGTAAATTGGCGTGTCCAGAAAAACCCATTTGTTCCGGCAGGAATGGTACTCGGAACGGGGCCGGGGGGCACACTGGGGGCAGGGAGTGGAATCGAAGAGGAAACAGACTGATTTTGGGCAAAGGGACTGCGGCCCATAACATTACCGGGGGGATCGTAATTACAGACCCAAACCTCAAACCGAGCAGAGCCCGCCACACCACAGCCCACCTGGGTGGTACTGTGCCAGACCATTTGGGTATAGTGCCCCACATCCGCCCAATTGCCCGTGGTTGAAACATTGGGAAACACCCCGTTTTGGAAATACTGAATTTCACTTCCCCAGGCATCTACCGCTTCCTGGCCAGAGGCCCGGCGACCCCTAATGGAAAAGAGATTTTCACCATAACCGCTAGAACTGTGGTACATCGCCCCTTCACTGGCCAGACGATTCGCCCAGTTCTGAGCAACGCCAGCCAGTTGGTTAGACCAGCGTAAAGGCGGTGAGCCTACACTTTGTCGCCATTGGTTGTGGGCTCCGACTATTTCATCGGGATTCATCTGGGCAGATACGGCACTGGCAAACAGGGTACCCGCAGCAAGGGATACCAAACTGGTTAATGCGAGTGTGGGGGGAATGGTTCTAAACATCCTGGATCCTACTCCTGAAGTGGAACGGGGTTGGTCTTATCGTTTAAGACCAGAAAAACTGCCCTGGGTTCCACGGGCGTTCCCCGTTCCATAGCAATAATCACATCGTTAAAGTCGTTGTGCTCAAAGAGGGCTTAAAATCTGAAGACATGTTGTGGTGTAGGTCTGAAGCGGAGTACACAGCTTTAAAAAAACAACACCCCAGAGCCATAACTCACGATAACAGCGATCGCAGAGACATAGGACTTCCTGGGGTCTACAATTTTGATTATTCCCTAGATTTGTCGAATCGTCAATGGTCAACCTGACAAATGCTCAAATGCAAAGTATCTGCCAGATCCAATCTAAACTCAAAAAGATCCAGAACTTAAGGAATCGAGTCTTCCATCATGAGCCGATATGGAAGAGACATGAAGATTTATTTGATACATGAAACGATATCTACCGTATAGTGGGATGGATAAAACCAGAGGTCGTAACCTGGATGGGACAGATTGATAAGTTCAAGAAAATCTACAACGAGGAATTGGGAGATCGCTTAGAAGAACTCATCAGTCCATAAGGCGAACAGTCATCGTTTCCGCTGACTTGAATCGATTTGCCCGATCGCTATTCTCCTGTGTCAAGAACGATCGCTAGGGATCCCATAATTGTGGATCCCCAAATCATTACAAAATGTGAAGAAAATGTTTCTTCGTGACGCTTGGTAAGATTATGAATTTATACCTAAGCCAGGTAAACTCTATGCATTGTATCGAGATCGTAAAACAGGCTCTAGAAAACTTCCGCAGTAAGCACGAGGATACTGCTGCTCCTACGATTGTTTGGAAGGGTTATCACATGACTAAGAAAGAGGCCTGTGTTGTAATTCAAGCCCTTGAGCATGAGAAGTCTAGGTTAAAGGAATGGCATCGCAACACTACAACAGGAGCCGATGTTACTAAGACAGTAGGAAAAGGACTGAGCGAAGGTTCAAAGGTAGCTGCAAAAGGTATGGGAGTATTTATGCCTCTTGTAGGAAATTTACTAAGTGACATTGCTAGTGGTATTGAGGAGATGGGGAACAAAGTTGGGGAAGGAATTCAAGGCATAAATGAAGCAAGACACCTGCCTATGTTTGACGAGCTAGATCAGAATATCGATTCGCTTAACCAGGCTATTAAAGGTTCAGCTAGTTAATAGGATGCTAGGAGTAAGCTCTTGTTTCATCGGAGGCAAAAATGGACAGTATCATTATCATAACTTGTAGTAACTGCAAGCAAAAACTAAGAGTGCCGACAAATCGCGGCAACTTAGATGTTAGTTGTCCCTCGTGTAGCAACAGTTGGTCATGGTCACCGCCTTATGGAGACCTTTTCACACGCCTTACAGATCTTGGTATTAATTTCCCTAGTCAATATCGCGCTAGGGTGCAGCAAAGACTGAATGACATTCTTAATTATGAGCCTAAAGTAGGAGTTCTCGGCAAGACTGGCGTAGGAAAATCTAGCTTATGTAATGTTTTATTCGGTCAAGATGTTTGCGAAATAAATGACATTGAAGCCTGTACTCGTAATGCTCAAGAAGTATTGTTGTCTATTGGGCAAAAAGGGATTAAATTAGTTGATGTTCCTGGAGTAGGAGAAAGTCGTGAAAGAGATAAAGAATATCAGAATTTGTATCGAGAATTGCTGCCTGAATTAGACTTAATTTTTTGGGTTTTGAAAGCAGATGATAGAGCTTATTCCTCAGATGAAGAGTTCTACACAGGAGTAGTAAGAGAACATATTTATGCGGGTAAGCCATTCTTAATCGTGATGAATCAGGTGGACAAAATCGAACCATCTGATCAATGGGACAGGCAGTATCAAAGACCTCAAAATAGGCAGAGTCAGAATATCGAAAGGAAAAGAGAAGCCGTAGCTCGTTCCTTTGATATAAATTTAGCGCAAGTTATTCCTGTCTCTGTCCGCTATAAATATGGACTGAAGAATCTTGTTGATGCAATGATCTATGCCTTACCTAGAGAGCAAAAGGCTGTCATTTTAGATCGAATTATGGAGAATCGAGAAAGGGGAAACGATGGAAATACGAATGAGCCTGATATTATCTCTGATAGCGCTAAAGATGTTGCTAAAAGGGCATGGTGGGAAGTAACATTAGAAGTCATTAGACAGATAATAGACACGGCAGGAGAGGCCATTGATAAAGTAGCTATACCTATCCTTGAGTTCTTGCCTTTACCATTTCGTTCATTGAGGTAAAATCAGCTTTTATTTCTGGCGATTGAATCTTCCAGATCTTGTTTATCAAAATAAACAGAAATCATTTACAAAGTAGCAAGCGATCAAGACCTAATCTTGACCTTGAGAGTTGATCGACAAGATTTGGATTAGCGATCGTAGACGGGACAAACTCAGGTTTCATTTGTAATCTTTCAAGTCTAAATCTATTATGCAATCATCTGAAAAATCTTCTGATACCACTGAAGCTATCAAGCTACCACTTGAATTAAAAGACCCGGCAGGGGAAACGGTTTTAATGAAACTTACCCCTGAAACTGAACCTGATCGACTCATCAGTCGCCTCGATATGGAAAAAATACCTGCGATGGATGGTCTAAGTCGTACACTGGGAAGCGTGCCACAAATTGCATCCGCCATTGCCTTAAACCAGAGTTTCAGAATCGTGATGCCTGCGGGTGTTGTAGGAAGATTAATGCCCTTAGTCAAGAATCCTGCGATGAGTGGGCTATACACCACATCAATTATTGGGACTGGAGGTCGTATTGTTGGGACTGCCGGGTTAGCAAGCATGAGCGGTTTTGTCGCACCAGTCATTATATGGACAATCCTTGCATTTTTAACAGGACAGTTCTTTCTTGTACAAATTCATCGAAACATACAGGAGATTTTTGAGCAGCTTCATAAGATTCTTTGTTTTTTAGTTGATAAAGAAGAAAGTGATCTCGAGGCTAGAATTGAGTTTCTACATTATGTGTGTACTAACTTTGATGCATTAAGTCGCAACTCTGAGATGCGAATTGCAACTTTGACTAATTTACAGAAGATAAGCATTGAATCTCTAGCAGGACTTAAGCTTTAGACACGGAATATTGAAAGAGAACTCGAAGACATTAGCGACTGTATTGATAAAATTAAACAAGGTAAAGATAGAAATCAAAGTGTTAAGAAAGTGATCGAACTTGCGGGTGAGACGCGCCAACATATTAACCGTGCGCTTGCTTCCTGGCAATGCTATTCCTTGGGTAGTATTCTAGAGATTCAAATGGGCTCTATTTTTGAACCTTCTTTGCTGAGCTATATAAAAACATCTTTGTCAAAGCAAGCTACGGACTATAAAGCTGCCCTAGCGAAAGCAGAGAACATTTTAAATGATTGCAAAAATTTGTCTCACTTTACAGAATCGCGTCAGATCAAACCAGGACAAATACATGAATTTTCTAAAGACTTAACTAACTTTGCTGAAAGGATAGAAGCGTCAATTGTTTCCAGTGAAAAATATATTAATTCCATAGAGACATTAGAAAATAAGGGAATAAATTTACTTTACTATAATAATTCATTTTACCGACCCAGCCAGAATGCTTTAAGCTCTAGCAATTGACCTAATGCTTTAAATGCTCTGAGTTAATTTATTGACATATTGCTTTGTAGTATTGAAATGCAGTCTGGAAGGAAGCCTTAAGCTTTGCTACTTCTCGAATTGATTTGGGTGGGGAGCATCCCACTTTCGTGAAAACAGGGGTAAGGGGTGATAATAGGGGGGTAGCTCTGAGGAGATTGAGCCATGTCCCCCGAAGACCAAGCACGACTGGAAGCTTGCACCACCGAGATTGCTGAGATTTTGTACCGTAATAGCAACCGAGAGAAGCTTGATAGCTTAG
>JBEAPM010000305.1:0-10026 GCA_041164445.1 Cyanobacteriota bacterium | reverse complement strand
ATTTTGTTACACATTATATTAAGGAGAGCCCAAAAATTAACGTGAGGATCCAGGATCCACAGGTCTCAAAGCGATCGTCCTACAGGTCATCCAAGCCGGTCGCCGTTAAGCTCTGGTTTTTCCCGCTGGGGAGGGGTGGCTTGGCTGTTTTTTCAGCAAGTCCCTCCCCCCTTCAAGTGGAATGGTTTAATGGTGATGGCTGTGATCGTGGTGATCGTGCCCATGATGATGATGCTCATGCCCGTGCCCATGGCTATGTCCATGACCATGACCATGATGATGATCACTGTGATTTTTAGCCTGAGTGATCGCTAAGCCGGGACTCACCGCTAACGCCTCTGCGGTTAGGAGGTCGGCAATTTGGGGTGTGGCCCAGTCTGCTGCCATTTTCAAGAACGCCGGATGATCATTCACGCAGTCCATCCGTAAGTAGGTCACATCGGGGCGCTTGCGACGTAATGCCGTAATAATGTGGTCTACATCCAGCAGGGTTTCATGGTTTTCTGTGGCAAACCCAATGGGCATATACACCATGGCGGTTGCGCCGAGTTCCATCAGGTTTTTAGAAGCTTGGGTTACATCGGGCTGAGTCCATTCAATCAAGGGGGTGTCGTGATTGAGCCAGCCAATGGAAATCAGGGGATAGCGATGGATTAGACGTTCCCGTACCCGCTCATAGAGGGCTTGGCTTTCATCAATGCCGGAGGTAAACCCTTTGGCTTTATGGGGGCAACCATGATTCATCAAAATGATGCCGGTTTGGGAGGGCAAATGGGCTACGGCCAATTCCTTTTCGATCGTTTCGCTCACCAGTTCTGCCAGCAGGTTCAAGTAGCCCGGTTCATTGTAAAAGGAGGGAATATAGCGCATTCCTTCCACCCAATGGCGATCGTCACTCCCTTTGGTTTTCACTAAGGCTTGGTTCACCTGCTCCACGGCGATGCCACTGGTGAAAATGGAGTCCACCACGAGCAGAGGATAGATGAGGATACGGTTAAACCCTTCTGCTTTAATTTCCGCCAAGACCTGATGGGGCAGATGGGGGGCACAAAAGTTAAAGGCTTTAAAGACCTTGACCCGATCGCCCCAGGTCTTGTGTAGCGCGGACTCAATGCCAGCCCGCTGGCGTTCAAAGATGGCATTATGGGGCGAAATAAAATTACCGTGTTGATGACTCCATTCATGGAGATCAAAAACGGCCAATAGTTTGGCCAGCGGAGGGTACATCCAGGTGGGAACCGGCGCAAACTTTGCTGTTAAAAGATTTAAGGCTTGCTCATTGTAGTTGGCAAAGTCTTCATAGCTTTCCACTTCACCGTAACCCATGAGCAGGACAGCAACACGCTCATCGGATTCGGGACTGGTCACGGTGAGGGGACGAATTGTTTCTGGGGCAGCAACCACAACAGCACTCCATGGTTTGAGTTAACAATCTAAAGAAGGAGAGGGTTTGCTAGAGGCTCTCCCCACTTATCCATTGCATTATAAGAGACCTTCCTAGGGAAGAATCTGAAGGAAAAAATAAGATCTTGGGGATCCCTTCAAATCTTAAAGTGCCCTCGGGCATTTCCCTGGCGATGACGGTTTGCGGCTTATGCTCGATCTCAGCCCAGCCGATCCCCAATTCCTACACGGGCACCATTAACAAAATCCCAACCGGAGAGCGATCGTTTTCCGGCGGGCTGCACCTGCGTTAAGAGTAAGCACCCCTCACCGGTTTGAATGACGGGACCCTGGTGTTTAATCACCGCTACGATCGTTCCTGGGACTGGGGGCGTTTCCATCTGGGGGGCAGTCCATTGAGCCGCTAAACCGGCGAAGGGTTCCGGGCAAGGTTGAGAGGGTTCAAGACCGAGGGGAAAGGAGGCAGAGATTTTTAAGGGCTTGTCCCGAAACTGGGTCTGGCATTGGGGATAAAAGCCCCGGATTTGATTGTGTAAGGCCCAAGCCGATCGTTCCCAGTGCAAGGCATAATCTTCTTTTTGAATTAAGGGCGCATAGGTGGCTTGATCCGCTGCCTGCGGGGTGGGGTGCAGATCGGCCCAGTGCAACAGGGTTTCCCCTAATAACCCTGCCCCCTGCTGGGCCAAACGATCGCTGAGATCCTGGGCATTGTCTAGTAAGCCAATGGGGGTGGTGCTTTTCAACAACATATCCCCCGTATCCATGCCCACATCCATCAGCATAGTTGTAATTCCGGTTTCTTCATCACCGTTGTACAAACTCCACTGAATGGGGGCAGCCCCCCGGTAGCGGGGTAAGAGGGAACCATGAACATTCACACAGCCCAAACGAGGCATGGCCAAGAGTTCAGGGGAGAGGAGTTGACCATAGGCAACCACCGCAAAAATATCTGCCTGCATTGCCCTTAACTGGGCCAGGGTTTCCGGATCCTTCTTGAGGCGTTGCGGTTGCCAGAGGGGCAGATTCTGTTCTACGGCTCGTTCCTTCACGGGGGAAAAACTCACCGCCGAACCCCTGCCCCGTCGTTTATCCGGCTGGGTTACAACCCCCAGCACCTCAAAATCCGATCCCTCCAGAAGACGATCGAGACTGGGAACCGCAAAGTGGGGAGTGCCGAAAAAAACGATTTTCATTGCTGGTCGAATGCATAGTTAGGAAGGCTTTCCACTGAAAGCGGAACCGTTTAAATGGAAGAGTGCCGCGCGGAGCGCCGCACTCTTCCGCCTGAAGTGGGTAGCTGTAAGGAACTAGTCTAGGCGGGGCCTCCCTCTTCCGCAAGTTGAGCATCTGGGGGGATTGGGAATAGGAAATTGGGAATTGGGGAGATCGCCGTCTTCCTAGGGGGAGAACTGAGTCCAGATCAGCCAGGCGATCGTGAGGAAGCCTAGACCCACCCAAACAAACTGATTATCCTTGCGATTGATGCTAGCGGGATCAATCTGGGGTTCAACGGGTTCTTTTTTAGGGCGTTGTTTCTGACGATTGACCCCCGCGCCAACGGTGGGTGCTGGATTATCCTCCACTCGACTGAGATCCGGAATATTGACCACCCAATCGGGACGGGTCTGCAGGGCCGGTGCTTCCCAAATATAGAGAATATCGGCACTTTGCTTGCGAATACTGGCATGGGGGTGACTTCTCAACTGACGGCAGCGATCGAGGGCCGCTTGGTGCTGCCCTGCCGCTTCGTAGGCCGT
Source organism: Cyanobacteriota bacterium (assembly GCA_041164445.1). GTDB lineage: Bacteria > Cyanobacteriota > Cyanobacteriia > Prochlorotrichales > Prochlorotrichaceae > JBEAPM01. The sequence goes on along the minus strand of JBEAPM010000305.1, from coordinate 6,865 downwards.
GGCCAACCAAATTTGAATTTCCCCACCTAAGTAGGATTGGGGATACCCTTGCTCAAGGGCCGCTTGAAAAGCTGCGATCGCGTCAATGGGGAAGCCTTGTTCTAGCGCTTTTTGGCCGAAGGCAAACCACTCTCGGGTCGTGCGCTGGGGGGGAGGGGAAGAGTTCGTCACCATGGGTAGAAAAGAGCAGTCAAAAGATTAGTCAAAAAAGGTACAGCAATCCTAAAGGGGGTGGCGGTGTTCGCCCGGAGGGCGCACACCACACAACGGTTTCAGCAGTCTAGTCATTAGAACTGATTGAGAACTGCTGTAAGCAAAGCGTACAGGCTTTAGGCTGGAGACTCCGTTCCTCGGTATGGCTGATCCACTTAACAATCTAACGGTTTTGGCAGTGAAGAATGCATATCGCTATACAATCAAAACTCGGTGAAATATCTTACACCGTTCACTGCAAGGGAGTCTGGCATGGGCGAGCGACACAACCAGAAAGTTTGTTTTATTGGCGGAGCAGGACACTCCGGATCAACGCTTTTGGGCTTTGTCTTAGGCAGTCATTCTCAGGGGTTTTATGCCGGGGAAGCGGCTAAGACTCGCTACCTGCAGAATCCTCAAGAGGCTTTGCGCAAACGATCCTGTAAGTTCTGTGGGTTAGATTGCCCCGTCTGGGGTGATTTTACCATTACACCCCATCCCGATCTCTATGAACAACTTTCCCAACGGGTGCAGCGATCGTTCATTATCGACTCCACTAAAAAGGTTGCCTGGATCCAAGAACAGATTCAAGCTCTACAGCCCTTAGCAGTCCAGATCTATTTCCTCTTTCTCAAACGAGATAGCCGAGCTGTGGTCAATTCTCGCCTCCGGAAATACCCCGATCGTTCCCCTGAATCTATTATTCAAGACTGGCAGAAACAGATTCAAGAAACTCAACACTTTTTTGAACAGTTACCCTATCCAAAAAAGAGCATTCAGTATGAAAAATTTGCCTTAGAACCTGCTATAGTCACTCAGGAATTATGCCGGTTTCTAGAAATACCCTATGAGGTCAAGATGCTCGATTATAGTCATCACCCCCACCATGTCTTAGGGGGAAACAATGGAACTCAGTTCCTTGTGGCAAAATCTCAAAACCTCCAAGATCAGTGCTGCTCCCATCTGTCTCATCAAAACCATGAATACTATGTTCAACACTATCAAAATCATGGTTCTCAAATCCAGATTGATCTACGCTGGAAAAATGAACTCTCTCCAGCAATTCAACGCTTACTGGAGTCTTTGGGGGGCTCTGAATATCAATCGATGAAATGGGAAAACTAGACCATGAAAAAAGTTGATCTGGTTTTTCGGACGATCGGAGAACGCACGAGTCAGATTGCTCTGGAGCTAGCAAAGGAGCATATTCAGCCCCAAACCGTTCACTTGATTGAAAATATTCGTCCCTTTTCTAAAGCCGTTCAAACCATGCTACAGATTCACTACGACTGTGAATATGTAGTGTTTATGGATGCAGATTGCCTAATTCTTGAAAATTTACGTCCTTTTCTCGATCGTAATTCTTACCTTTATGTCGATAGCTTTGTCCTCGATCGCTTCCGGGGGCATATTCATCAGGGTGTTCATATTACCCATATTGATCTCGTGCGAGAAATGCAACAGGTCGCCATTCCCCGTCAGGATGAAAAGTATGTCTTAAGACCAGAATCTCGTTTACGTGCCCTAGCCTTAAGAAAACTTAAAGCACATAAACATTTTAAGCATTTTCGGATTTTTCATGACTTTTTTCAGCATTACGAAGATATTTTTGCAAAGCTGTGCCTGCGAGAACTCCGTAGTCGTACCCCTGAAAACTTTGCCCAACTAGAAGCCGCCCGTAAATACTGGCTCAAATTTCCGGAAGAGATTGACTTTCAAGTGGCGAACATTGCCATTGACTTTATGCGATCGAAGGTACCACAATCCGTCGATCCCGATACCCTCCATCACTATATTGAGGACTTGCCCACCTTTGCCGCTCAGGAAGTACCTAAATTAAACCTGCCCAGCCAACCTCCTTTAAGTTGGGCGGATATTGAAGGGGAAGCTCAAAAGCAGTGGCAGTGGCAACTTTTTAGTGTGCCTAAGGCAAAAAGCGATCGGCCGGTACCCAGCGAGCCGATCGTCTCCCCGCAGCCCAAAATTTTTGGCATTGGTCTCAGTCGTACCGGCACCAAAAGTCTCACCAAGGCTTTACATATTCTTGGCATTAAAACCATTCATTACCCTGATGATGACACCACCTTAAGGGAACTCGCAGAGGGCAACTACAATCTCTCCCTCCTCCAACATTTTGATGGCATTACCGATATTACGGTATCTCCCTTTTATCCTCAGTTAGATGACCTCTTTCCCCAGAGTAAATTTATTCTCACGGTGCGGGAGAAAGAGGAGTGGTTAATCTCCTTAGAAAAACACTGGCAAGGCCGCCCAGCTTTTTCGGATTATAGCCCTGATCCCTTAAATAACGAGATTCACATGAACATCCGCCGTCTCCTTCGATCGGCCAACTATGGGTGTTACGAATTCAGTCGTCATCGCCTATCCTATGTCTACGACCATCATTATCAATCTGTGTTGCACTATTTCCAAAACCGCCCTCAGTCCTTACTGGTTTTAGATATTTGTAACGGTGATGGCTGGGAAAAACTTTGTCCTTTTTTAGATAGACCTTTAGTCTCTTTTCCCTTTCCCTTTGTCAAAAAACAATCTGCCCTCAAAGCCCTTTTATCTGAATCCGAATTCTCTCAAAAAATTTAAAATATGTGTCCTATTACTAGGCCAGAATAGAGAGTGCAGCGGACGGCGAAGCCGTCCACTGCAATTCGTCGAGGTGCCCCCTCTTGATGACCTTATTCAGGGAGATTCTCTGTAGAAGGCGGCAATGGATCGGGCATGGGGGCTGGCTCATCCAAAGGCGGAGGTAAGGTTTCATCCACGGGCACGATGGGGCCTGGATCGACAACGGGGGCATCCCCACTCCAAGGAATACCATCCTCTGGGGTAACCGTACTGGGAATGAGAGGGGCAGGACTGCCGCCGGAGGAGTCATCATTCCGGTCTGGGGGACTGTCAGGGGCTGAAGCGTCTCCGGAAACATCAGACTCATAATCGTCATAGCCTTCATAGGCTTCATAGTCACTCTCTGAGTCTGTGTTATCGTATCGGTCTTCAGAATAGTAGGAGCGATCTTCATCATCTGCTTGTGTGGCTGTAGCGACGCTACTTTCCTTGATCCGTCTGGGTTTCACCGGGACGGCCTCAATGATGCCTTGATGACTGGCTAAATCCGGGAGGCTCGGAAAATCTTCCACCGGCAGTTCCGCGACCAGTTCCCGCATCACTTCTCCCCAGAGATTGGCTGCGGTGCCACTGGATCCCCAGGTTCGACTATTGTCATCGTTGCCTAACCACACCCCTGCGACCAATTGGGGAATATAACCGATAAACCAAAGATCTCGGGCTTTCTCCGAGGTTCCGGTTTTCCCCGCCACCGGACGATTGAGCTGAGCCGGTCGCCCCGTTCCACTATCGACAACATTCTGGAGCATCCAAGTCATAATGGCGGCGGTATCCGCATCCACGGCTTGGGTTGTTTTCAAGGAAGCGGCCTCAAAAATCACCTCTCCTTGACGATTTAAGATCCGGGATACTCCATGGGCGGGCACATGAACCCCCGCATTAGCTAAGGTTCCGTAGGCGCTGGTGAGTTCTAAGAGGTTGACTTCCCAGGCCCCTAGGGCAAGGGAGTAGGTATCCTGCAGTTCCGATTCAATGCCCATATCTTTGGCGATTTTTAAGACCGGCTCAAAGCCCACATCCAGCAGGGTTTTTAAGGCAACCGTATTGATGGAAAAGGTAAAGGCATCTCGCATGGAAACGCTGCCTCGGAAGGTGCCACCATAGTTTTTGGGCTTATAGCCATCGACGGTAATGGGCCCGTCCACATAGCCCCTATACGGGGAAAAACCGGCGGCGATCGCGGTGGTGTAGACAAAAGTCTTAAAGGTGGAACCGGGTTGACGATAAGCTTGGGTTACCCGATTGAATTCACTATCACTGAAGTCCATCCCCCCAATCATGACGGGGATGCCACCGGAGTGCGGATCTACAATGACAAAGGCAACCTGGTCAAACCGCTCATAATACCCATCCCGATCGACGATCCAGTGAACAATTTCCTCCGCTAAGGATTGCCATTCAGGATTCAGGGTTGTTTCCACTTCTAAACCGCCCTGAGAGAGGGCATCCGCAGAAATTAAGCCATCTTCTACGAGACGATCGAGTTCTTTTTGGACATAGCTTGTAAAGTAGGGGTAGGGGCTTTTGCTATTCTGGGGTGGGGATGGATTGAGCACTAAGGGATCTGCTTTAGCCTGCGCCGCTTCTGCTGCGGTGATATGCCCTTCCTCCTCCATCCGAGAGAGCACTTTATTGCGCTCAGATTGGGCGACATCCAGATTAATCAACGGGGAGTAAATACTGGGGGCGGGGGGCATGGCGGCCAAGGTGGCAATTTCCCCCAGGGTCAGATCCTTCGGTTCTTTGCTGAAGTAGATCCAGGCTGCGTCAGTAATGCCGTAGGCTCCAGACCCCAGATAAACCAGGTTGAGATACCGTTCGAGAATTTCTGCCTTGCTAAAGTTGCGCTCAATTTTCTGCGCGAGTAACGCTTCTCTGACTTTGCGATCGAGGCTATGTTCTTGACTGAGAAAAACAATACGGGCTAACTGTTGGGTGAGGGTACTGCCCCCTTCTACAACTCGTCCAGCTCTGAGATTGGTGAGGATAGCCCGCACAATGGAGGGATAGTCTACGCCAGAGTGTTCATAAAAACGACGATCCTCAGCGGCCAGAAAGGCATTGATTAACTGGGGTGGCATTTCCGCCAACGGTAAATCCTTGGGAATCGTGGATCCTTGGCGAAGGAGAATGCTTCCATCGCTGGCCTTAAACAGACGACTACCGGGCTGCGCATAGTTGACGAGGGTTTTAGCATCGGGAAGTTCAGTAATAATGCGTTGACGTTCTTTGTCAACCCACAGACCCGCAAAACCTGCACTGACCACAAACAGAGCCACAAGTGCAAAACGAGGCTTGAGCATGAAACTGAGTTTCCCCAACCGTATCTGCTGTGAGCCTTCACCTTTTTTTCTCGATCGCCCCCGCCCTTTTTTGGATCGGTTCGATTGTTGGGGCTGTCCAACGGTTGTAGTCTGAGACTCCGTAATTCCAGAGGTCTGTTTTGGAATGGACTTGGTCACCGCGTCTCCTTCTGATTCACCCAGGAAAAGTCTATGGTCAAATATTCTGTCCTGCCAAAGAACCGGCAGCCAAAATTTGACTACCTAAAGAATATCTTTAATTTTCTTATCTTAAACTATTCCCAAAAAGATCGGGGATCACAAGGGAATATCTTGCTTCTGGGCTAGCAACTTCAGGCGGAAGAGTGCTGTGGTTCAGAACCTTACGGTATGGAGATTAGCCGCAGCCGCCCCAGTAGCCATACACTCAGTCCCCACCCCCAGAGCAGGCAGAGGATCAGACCATCCCCCGTTTGGCTATAGAGGGTTTGGGTTTGGCGAGGGTAAAGTTGAACCGGCGCAATGACGAGTTGATGAGGGGCCGATCGCCATTTAACTTGGCCTTGGGGGCTAATCAAACTGGAATACCCCGTATTGCTGGCCGCCACCAACCAGCGATCGTTTTCTAGGGCCCGCATGATGTTTAAGGCTTCTTGGTAGGCCATTAAGCGGGTATCGTAGGGGTCTAAGTTAGAAACGGTCAGGATAAACTGGGCTCCTTGTTTCACTTGATTCTGGATAATGTAGCTAAACGCCGGTTCATAGCAGATTGCTATGGCGGCTGTTCCCCAGGGGGTGTTAAAGGATTGTCCCGGCCCCCCAGGGGTTAAACTCCCCTCCATCAGAGATAGGCGTTGCAGTATTTTACTGAGGAGATTCTGGAAGGGGATATATTCTCCCAGCGGGACGAGTTTGATCTTGTTGTAGCGACTGGTTGTAGCTCCGCTGCTATCCACTGCGATCAGGCTTTGGGTTAAGCCTGGGTTAGGCTCCTCTCCCGGTGGCGGTTCTGTGGTTAAAAAAGTGCTGACCCAGGCCGGAGTGCCTAAACGGCGAATGCTTTGATACAAACTACTCTGGAGTCGGGTCTTGCCCTCCCAGACCATGGGCAGTGCGCCTTCCGGCATTAAGACCGCATCTACGCCAAGATTGGCGAGCGCTTCATAGCCTTGGCGGTAGGTTTTCAGGGATTGTTGAATGCCAGCGGGGGTTAATTTAATGCGGGTGGGAATGTTACCTTGAATCACCCCGATCGTTAAGGGGGGAGATGGGGGGGCAGAGGCTTCTGCTCTGGTGGACTCCTGAGCCAGACCCCAGCCGATGCCGTGTAGCGCTAGGAAAACGCCCATGGCCAGACTCCACCACGGTAAGGGGGTTGCGAAAGTGGGGGTTGCAGCAGTGAGGGTTAACGATTCGTCGTTTCGCGTCGGGCGTGCTCTCTGGCGCAGCAGCGATCGCAATCCATAGGCGAGTCCCCCATTGACCAAGACGATCGCAGCGCTAATCCCAAAGGGCCCAAACCAACGGGTGCTGTAGAGGAGCCAGAGGTTTCCAGGACTTTGGCTAATAGCGAGGGAACCGCTATAAATAGGCAGATAACTGCAGAGCCAATCCAGACTGCACCATAATGCCACCCCAAAAGCTAAGGTTTGGCTGCGTGTCCAGTGGCATCGCCGGGTCAACTCGCCGAGGATCATCATCCAGAGCACCAGGGGGGCCGTATGCCAAAGCACTAAAAAGATCCAACA
>JBEAPM010000304.1:0-16810 GCA_041164445.1 Cyanobacteriota bacterium | reverse complement strand
CGGATCTTGATGTTCATCGAGTATTTTAATAAGACTATGGCCAAACCGTTCAAATGGACTTATCAGGGTAAGGCATTAGTCGCCTAACAATGGCAGTCAAACTTCTGCCTCAGTGTACTAGTCATAGGTATGCCTTAATAACAATTAGGTTGAACCGTGTTGAACCGTTGAGTGGGGTGACTAAAGTGGGGCAACAGACTGAGGTCGAATGGGCTTGAGGATCGTACTGACTTACCCCTAAACATTGCCCCATTCTCGTTCTAACCTTAGTTTGCAGGGACTGTGCCCAAAATCCCTATAAACTTTAATCTTCTTTACGTTTGGAGGTTTTCCACTGAAAGTGAAAAAATTGAATGGAAGAGTGGGGCCCGGAGTGTCGCACCCTTCCGCCTGAAGTTGTTCGCTCCTTTGGATCAGAATCGATCGGCTAAAAATCACTGGTTTGGCTAAAGTAATCGGACACCTTAAATTTCGTGTCTTCGAGTTGTTTGACCACAGAGCGGGTAATTAATTTCCCTTGCTCCACCAAGACATCCCCTGTAACAGGGTTCAGCAGGTTTGTATCTGCACGACGACCAATCAGATCTTCAATATCTTTCAAGGATTGCACGTACATCCCGGTGGGTAGCTCCACCACTACACCTTGCCCTAACACCCGAGACTGACAGGCTAAGCGAGAGTTAGGCTTACAGGAGGTAATCACTTCCAGGGTACGCTGTTCCCGGCGGTTCATAGGAGAGAGGGAGTCTTCCCCATCTCTAATGTAAATATGACAGGTTGCACACATGCCTCGCCCGCCACATTCCTTTAACACGTCTAAATCCTTCTGCAGCAAAACTGAGAGGAGGTTTGAGTTGGTTTCCACCGCCGTTTCTTGAGCGATCGGTTCGAGGCGAACGATTTTAGCCATAAATAATGCTGATCCTTAACAGTGTGCTAGCCTGGCAGCAACCCACCCCGCAGATCTGTTTCAAAGTGCTAAGTGTGTGAGGGGGCACGAGTTGTAGCGTCATTATAAACCTATGTTTTACCGGAAAAGGGTACCAAATCTTAAGTTGAGTAGTATTCCTAATGGAGTTTCTAAGGGATAGAAACTCCCTCAAACTTTATCCACCCTAGCGGATCCAGGCCCGGAAGATTTTTGGACTTCAGGTGCACTTTGGAACTCTACCCTGCTACGATCGTCTTTAGCACTAACTTAGAGAAGAACAGCATCAAGCACGGTTCGCTCCTTCCTATTGTCGCTCTGGTAATCACTATGGTCTTTCGTCGTTGGAAATATTTAGTATTGGCTGGCTTAATGAGCTTCGGGTTAAGTGTTGGAACCCAGACCCCAAGCCAAGCCCTCTCTTGGAGAGATCTATTTCGAGGCGGAATCCAGGTTTTACAAGGGGTTCAGTTATCCCGCATGTCCGATCGCCAAGAGGTGGAAATTGGCCAGCAAATTAATCAGAATTTACTCGCCACCGAGTTTAAGCTCTATAACGACCCCCTCATCCAAAACTATGTCAACCAGATTGGTCAACGACTAGTCCCCAACAGTAATCGATCGACCCTACCCTATACGTTTCAAGTGGTGGAAAGTGATCAGATCAACGCCTTTGCCACCATGGGAGGATTTGTCTACGTCACCACAGGCTTAATGAAAACCGCTAGTAATGAAGCAGAACTCGCGGGGGTGATTGGCCACGAGATTGGTCATATTGAAGGCAAACATTTAATTAAGCAAATTAGTCGAACTGCCTGGCAACAAGGGCTATTGACCGCTACCGGTGTAGATCGCAGTCAAGTGGTACAATTGGGTCTGGAACTCGCGGTGCGCCGTCCCCACAGCCGGGATGATGAAAGGGATGCAGATGGGCGGGGTCTGCGGATTATGGGGGCCTCTGGCTATGCCCAGTCTGCCGTGGTTTCCTTTATGCGGAAGTTAGAATCGGGAAATAATCCTCCCCAATTTCTCAGTACTCATCCCTCTCCTGGGAGCCGAGTCCAGAATTTGGAAAACGCGATCGATCCTGCCAAACGAAATGGTGATGGTTTAGACGAATTAGCCTATCGCTCCCAAATTCAATCTTTGCGATAGAGTGATGTATTGGATACTTCGATTCATTGTGTCGGGTGGCGCAGCCGTGGGACATCATCCCTATCCCTGCCGTCTTTCCAGTGAAAGTGAAAACATTGAATGGAAGAGTGCGGCGATTCATACCCCATTCTTCCGCCTTCAGTGGGTTGCTTTCCTGCGGGGGACTAGACTTGAATACAGGTGATTTCCAATCCTGCTCAGATCCTTGAGATGTTCATAAATTAGATGACGATCCTCACGGGCTCAATCCTTATGATCAGGGCGTCAGTCCTCCAAATCTGCAGTCTGACACTCTCGCAGTCTAAAGGCCGATTACGGCGCGTCATCCATTCTATCTGAAAGTATTGCAATGCTAGGTTTTCGTGCCCCTTGCCAACAAACTGCGAGGGGGTGGAAGTCCTTTTGTATCCACATCTGAGCGCCAATTGATAACAGCCCCTAGCTTCACCTTGATCTTGATTCGGTATTATCTATGTCTCTTGTTCTCTCTAACATTATCAATAGTTCTGAACGTAATGACTTAAAACAGTTTATCAGTGAGCTTCAACACCAAGACCAACATTATTTACTACGAAATGATATTTTAGCGGCATTTACAGCCTATTGCGATCGATATAATAAAACTGAGGAATTCCGAACCAAATCACAGGTTAAACGATTTATCGATCAAACCCAAGAAATCATCATTTGCCAAGAAAATCTTTGTTGGATTATTCGTCCCAAAATAGCCCATCAAATGGCATTTTTAATTCTTCCTGATCTCAGCTTTGAACAAGTTTCGGCTCAGGAAATACTCAACATACGCGATCGCTTGGTGGATCGGTATCATCCTGAAGAGGGGAGTATTTTAAGCTTAGATTTTAAACCCTTCTACGATTACTCTCCCATCATTCGCGATCCTAAAAATATTGGCAAAGGTGTTCAGTTCCTCAACCGTTACCTGTCCAGTAAGCTCTTTCAGGATGCTCGGGATTGGCTCAATTGTCTCTATCGTTTTTTGCAATTGCATAGTCATGAGGGAATGCAACTGCTGATTAATCAACGAATCCGAGATGTACAAGAACTCTCGGATCAGGTGAAACAGGCCTTGGAATTGGTGGGTAACTTGCCCCCGACGGATCCCTACGATCGCTTCCGGTTTGAATTGCAGGATCTGGGCTTTGAGCCGGGATGGGGCAATACCGCCGGTCGAGTGCGGGAAACCCTGGCCATGCTCGACGAATTAATTGATTCTCCCGATGATGAAGCCTTGGAAGCGTTTCTCTCCCGGATTCCCATGATTTTCAAAATCGCCTTGGTTTCCGTCCATGGTTGGTTTGCCCAGGAAGGTGTTTTAGGTCGCCCGGATACCGGCGGTCAAGTGGTCTACGTGTTGGATCAGGCCCGGAGCTTGGAACGGGAAATGCAGGCGGAAGCCCACCTTACAGGTCTGGATGTGTTGGGGGTTCAACCCAAGGTGTTAATTCTGACTCGCTTAATTCCCGAAGCGGATGGCACCCAGTGTAATCAACGCTTAGAAAAGGTTTGGGGCACTGCGAATGCCTGGATTTTGCGGGTGCCCTTTCGGGATCTCCAGCCAGGCGGTACCCAGGGGTGGATTTCCCGCTTTCGGATTTGGCCCTATTTAGAAACCTTTGCGATCGATGCAGAGCGAGAATTATCTGCAGAATTTAAGGGCTTACCCGACTTGATTATTGGGAACTATAGTGATGGAAATTTAGTGGCTTTTTTACTGGCCCGACGCTTAAAAGTGACCCAGTGTAATATTGCCCATGCCCTGGAAAAATCGAAGTATTTATTTAGTGATCTGTATTGGACAGACTTAGAGAAGGATTACCACTTCTCTTTACAATTTACCGCAGATCTGATTGCCATGAATGCTGCTAATTTTATTATTAGTAGTACCCATCAAGAGATTGTGGGCACAACGGAGAGCATTGGACAGTACGAGTCCTATCAAACCTTTTCATTGCCGAACCTATATCATGTGCTCCATGGGGTTGAACTCTTTAGTCCCAAGTTTAACGTGGTACCCCCAGGGGTGAATGAAAGTATTTACTTTCCCTATTATAACCAAGACGATCGCCCCTTCCCCGATCGCGATCGGCTGGCCTATCTTTTATTTGAGCAGGAAGATCCTCAGCAAATCTTGGGCAAACTAGAGGATCCGGGCAAACGCCCCATTTTTTCCATGGCCCGGCTCGATCGGGTTAAAAATCTAACGGGGTTAGCGGAATGTTTTGGCCAAAGCCCTGAACTGCAAGAACATTGTAATTTGATTTTGATGGCAGGAAAATTAAGCGTCGAAGAGTCCAGCGATCGGGAAGAAATTGCTGAAATTGAAAAGCTCTACCAGATTATTGATACCTATCAACTTCAGGGAAAAATGCGGTGGCTGGGTATTCGTTTACCTAAAGTGGATTCCGGGGAAATTTATCGGGTGATTGCCGATCGCCAGGGACTCTTTGTGCAACCTGCCCTTTTTGAAGCCTTTGGCTTAACGGTGCTAGAAGCGATGGTGTCCGGGGTTCCCACCTTTGCAACCCGGTTTGGAGGCCCCTTAGAAATTATTCAGGATGGCCACAACGGCTTTTATATTAACCCCACGCAATTATCGGAAATGGCCGCCAAAATCCTCAGTTTTGTTCAAGCCTGTGACCGCGATCCTGCCGTATGGCAACGGATTTCTCAGGCCGGAATCGAGCGGGTTTGCAGCACCTATACCTGGAAGATCCACTCTACTCGATTGTTGTCCTTAGCGAAAATCTATGGTTTTTGGAATTATGCCTCCCAGGAAAATCGTGAAGATTTGTTAAGATATATTGAAATGCTCTTTCATCTCCTCTATAAACCTCGCGCCCAGGAACTGTTGAGCATGCAGTAACCCTGAGATCCTTATTATGGCTTCCTATCCCTTAGCGTCTTCTCCCTATTGGCCCTCTCAATACTGGCAATGGCGAGAGCAAAGCATTCACTATGTTCAGTCCGATCGGAGAACTGAAAAGACTTCCGCCGATCGTCCCCCTTTGCTTCTGGTGCATGGCTTTGGGGCCTCTACGGATCACTGGAAAAAGAATATTGCCGAACTACAGCAATACTATGAGGTCTGGGCGATCGATTTACTAGGGTTTGGACGATCGTCTAAACCCAACTGGGACTATAGCGGCACGCTGTGGCGAGATCAGTTAGCGGACTTTGTGCGGGAGAAAATTGGACAGCCCGCAATCCTAGTGGGAAACTCTCTGGGTGCTTATGCGTGCCTCTGCGCGGCTGCTCAGGTAGCGGGAGTGGCTCAGGGAGTTGTGCTCATTAACAGCGCCGGGCCTTTTACCCCCAGCGAACCACCTCCAGAACCTTCGGCTCTGGAAAAATTTTGGAAAACCTTAACCCGCCAGATTGTCTCCCATCCCTGGATTACCCGGGTAGTCTTCTGGAATTTGCGTCGCCGCTCTACCGTGCGCAAAACTCTCGAAAAGGTTTATGCCGATGCCAGTACGGTCACGGACGAACTCGTGGAAGATATTTTACGCCCCGCCTTCGATCCCGGTGCTTTTGATGTGTTTAGTTCTGTTTTTCGGACTCCCCAAGGCGCAAAAGTGGACGAACTGCTTGAAGAATTAACCTGTCCCCTGCTCTTAATTTGGGGAGAAGCGGATCCCTGGATGAAGGTGAAGGAACGGAGTCAACGTTTCAAGGAACATTATCCCAACTGCACAGAATTCTTAATTCCCGCTGGACATTGCCCCCATGACGAAGCTCCCCAACAGGTTAATGAATGCCTCGATCGCTGGATTCGATCGCTGTCATTGCCATCCCTGCTGACGGACGGACAAAAGATTACAGCCTAGGTTGGGTAACCTGAAGCGCAACCTAACCTAGGCGTGATTTTGGGCGATCAACTTAAGGCGGAAGAGTGTGGCGCTCTGCGCCGCACTCTTCCATGAAATTTTTTCGCTTTCAGTGGAAAGGGTGATTTTGTGGGATGGGTTGGGTTTCCTCTTGTCAACCCAACCTACGTGAGCTGTCCTTTTTGCTGCCCACTAAAATGAATCGAAGTGCCCATGAGTCTCCCAGTCATAGTGTCATCATAGAACTGGCTTGTGCTCATAGAACTGGCTTGTGCTCACAGAAGTGAGCACTACAAACTATCGCGTTGCAGATAAAGAGCCAGCCGATCGAGCCGTAAGACTCACAGCGCTTGCACTATTCCCATTGCGGCTTAAAGTAGCCACCGCAAGAGAGGAAACCTCCGTCACAGCAGACACCGCTACTTTGCCCTGGAGATCCTCCACTTCTACTTCTGTGGAGCGGGGCTGGTACATCACATCGGGGTTAAACCGATAGCCTACGTTGCGCACGGTCTGAATTAAGTTAGGCTGTCGAGGATCAACTTCCAATTTCTTCCGCAAAGACAAAATATGAGTATCTACCGTCCGGGGATTATCAATTTCATCGGGCCAGGCTCGCTGCAGTAACTCTAAGCGAGAAAGGGGCAACCCACTGGCCTGGGCTAAGACATAAAGCAAACTAAATTCTTGGGGCGTGAGGTCAATATTCTCCCCTTTGAGACGAACGCGGCGTTGCACCAAATCCACGCGCAAATCCCCATAATCTAAATAGGCAGGGGGGATGGGAGCCCGAATTCGACGGGTTAAGGCATTAATCCGAGCCAAAAATTCTTGCATTCCAAAGGGACGACAGAGATAGTCATCGGCTCCGGCCTTGAGCCCTTCGACAATATCGCACTCTAAATTGCGGTTTGAGAGAATCAAAATCATGACTTGAGATTGTCGGCGTAACCATCGACAAAATTCCAGTCCTTTGCCCTCTCCCAGATCGCCATCTAAAATGACTAAGTCTGGTTGTCGTTTCTCAAACAGACTTTGCCCTTGCATTAGGTTGGCAGACTGACAGACCCCGTAGCCAATTTGCTGTAAATGCCAACCCAAAAGCGATCGAAGATGGGGGTTTGCTTCAATAATTTGAACAGTGACAGAATTCACAAAGTACTCAACCCTAAAAAAGGAGTGCGTCATTCCAGTGGTGATCTTTAAGCTAACAGAACTTTTCAGGCTATTTTGTAATGGATGCTACTTTCAGCCCTCCGGCTCAGGGATTGAGGCTTAGGAATGGGCTTTCCATTGAAAGCGAAAAAACTGAATGGAAGAGTGCAGCGCGAAGCGCTGCACTCTTCCGCCTTAAGTGGGTAGCCCAGGAATGAGAGGGGAGTAGAGATAGCGGAACCGAATTGAGGCTAGGGGGCTGTCATCAGTTAGGGATGAAATGGCCATGCTGTAATGGTTTCAGCCCCTAGCTGTAAAACTGGGATGGGCGCGGCTAATGTTGATACCGTAAGGGGTCTGGACTTAAATGATGGCGCGCCCTAGGCTATGGAGAGAAATTGAGATCAAGAGCAATTGAGGACGAGGAGACTGATGGGACAGGTTTTGCCTTGGGGCGCTTTATGATCAGGGGCCGCATCTCTGGAAAGTTGAGCGGTTTTTGCTCAGATTCTTCACAAAAGTTTACACTATGAGCAGGGTTGTCCGCCAAACGACCAATATGGTCTATGTCTGGCAATTCATGTCTGGCAATCGCCCTGTGAATTGTGTTTCCTGAACCTCTATGACCTCTTCTCCTTCCGAAATCCTAGCGGTATCGGAGTCTGTTCCCCGTTGGAAAGCTTGGTTTAAGACCTATATTCTTTTTGACCACGAGCCCACTCCAGAATTGATTGCAATTCTGCTGGTGTACTTTGTCCAAGGGATTTTAGGACTCTCCCGCTTGGCGGTGACCTTTTTTCTCAAGGATGACTTGGGGCTCAGTCCGGCAGAAACCGCTGCATTAACCGGACTGGGGATTTTGCCCTGGACCCTGAAGCCTCTGTTTGGCTTTTTATCCGATGGGTTTCCTATTGGGGGCTATCGTCGCCGTCCATATTTAATCCTCTCGGGGCTTTTAGGCTCTGGTGCTTGGGTGTTTTTGGGTAGTTTGAAGGCTTTGCACCTACCCCAGGAAAAATGGTTTGCAACCCTGGCGATCGTTTTAACTTCCCTAGCGATCGCGGTGGCGGATGTGATTGCTGATTCTATTGTGGCGGAGCGGGCCCGACAAGAGACCCAAAGTGGGGCTGGTTCCCTACAGTCTCTCTGTTGGAGCACCCTGGCGGTCGGAGGATTTTTGACAGCCTATTTAAGTGGCTTTTTGTTGGAACGGTTTGGCACCCAAGCGATCTTTTTAATTACCGCATCTTTTCCCCTCTTGGTGTCATGGGCTGCAGGCCTCATTAGCGAAGAACCCTCCGATCGCAAAAACTGGCAGGGACTCAAAGAGCAAACCGTTGCCCTTTGGGGGGCCTTGCGCCAAAAACAAATTTGGATGCCCGCTATGTTCATTTGTATTTGGCAATCCACCCCTTCCGCTGAATCAGCCTTTTTCTATTTCACGACGAATGATCTGGGCTTCTCTCCGGAGTTTTTGGGGCGGGTTCGTCTCGTCAGCAGTATTGCCGGTTTGGTGGGAATTTGGAGTTTTCAACGGTTTTTTAAGGCAGTTCCCTTTCGTCCCATTTTGGGCTGGACGATCGTTATTTCCACACTACTCGGTCTGACCACCTTAATCTTAGTCACCCATGCCAATCGACAACTGGGGATAGACGATCGCTGGTTTAGCCTAGGCGATACCTTAATTTTGACGGTGGCCGGTGAAATTGCCTTTATGCCGGTTTTGGTGTTAGCGGCCCGAATTTGTCCGGCGGGGGTGGAAGCGACCTTGTTCGCCTTACTGATGTCCCTGTTTAACCTGTCTGGTCTGGTTTCTCGGGAAATAGGAGCTTTACTGACCCAATGGCTGGGAGTTACGGAAGTGGACTTTACCCATCTCTGGATACTCGTGTTAATCACCAACTTAAGTAACTTAATTCCCCTGCCTTTCTTGGGACTCTTACCCACTGCCTCCGCGAGTCAACCTGAGGTGGAAGGAACTGCCTAGGGGCTGTCAATATTCTGCTCATTCTTGTCGCAACAAGGCTCCGATCGCTTGTCCGAAGGCAATCCCTCCGTCATTGGGGGGAACCTGTTGGGGCCAGTGGGGCGTGAAGTTTGTCTGGCGCAACTGAAGAATGGTTTGCTGGAGGAGGTGTAGGTTTTGGAAACAGCCTCCACTCAGGTAAACATCGCTATGGCCTAGGGTGTTGGCGACGGTGAGGATTCCTGCTACTAAGGCTTGATGAAAAGCGGTGGTGATTGCAGAGAGCGATCGTCCCGCCTCTAGGTCTGTTAGAACAGCTTGGATTAAGGGGTGCCAGTTCAGTTCCCTTAGATCCCCAGAGCCGATCGTGGGTTGCAACGGTAAGGGATAGGCAGAGTGGATGTCGGCCAACTCTCCATTGTGGGGGAGCAAATATTCCAAGGCCTGCGCCGCCTGTCCTTCAAAACTAATTTCCTGAAATAAGCCCAATATTGCCGCTACACCATCAAACAAACGCCCCATACTAGAGGTGAGCGGCACATTAAGGTGATTCTGCAACATTTTCTCGAAGATTTTACGCTCCTGGGGGCTGCAACTTTGGATGGGGGCTAAATGAGTCCAGTCCCAGATTTGCGCCCCAAAGGCACTATAGAGTAGCCCCAAGGCCGATCGACGGGGTTCCCGTGCGGCCCGATCGCCCCCGAGTAAGGGAAAAGGACGCAGATGGGCGACCCGCCGAATTTGCAGCTTAGTCTGCCCCTTTGACGGGGGCCGCAATTCAAAAAATTCTCCCCCCCAGATCTGGCCATCTGTTCCCAAACCGGTACCGTCCCAAATGACTCCTAAGGCCGGTTTTTGAACGGGATGTTCTCCCCAACAGGCGAGGAAATGGGCCTGATGATGTTGCAATGAAACGATTTTTGATGAGGGCACTGATTTCGGTGGGGATGGGGAGTCCGGCGGGAAGGACTGAACCCACTGTTCCGCAAATTGGCTAGAGGCATAGTCAGGATGGGCATCCCGGACAATGATCTGCGGGCGAAGATCATAGAGTTGGCAAGCTTGAGCGATCGTGGTTTCAAAACGATTCAAGGTTTCCACACTATCGAGATCACCCAAGTGAGGACTGAGAAAAATTTGATCATCACGGGTAAAGGCGATCGTATTTTTAAGGTGTCCTCCCACCGCCAAAATCGTTGGGGCAGAAGTTTGGCTAAAGGACTGAGGTAAGCACTGGGGAGCAGGTAAAGGTAAAGGGGCATAACCTCGGCTGCGGCGCATCATCATGATCTGGCCGTCAACCACTCGCACAATGGAATCATCCAGGGGACAGGCAATGGGACGATCGTGCAGCAGAAAAGCATCGGCAATGCTGTCCAAATGCTGCAGCGCTTCTTCATTGTCAATGCAAATCGGCTCGTCAGAGCGGTTACCACTCGTGGCAACGATCGGCATGGCTAAGCGTTGCATTAAGAGATGATGCAGAGGGGAGTAGGGCAACATCACCCCCAAGTTAGGATTATCCGGTGCAACACTGGAGGCAATGGCAGGAGCGATCGGTGCCAAATACTGCTCCTCCACCTTTTTCTCCAGATGGCGGGTTAATAAGCGGGTTAATAAGACGATCGGTGCTTGGGGAGCGGAGAGCAGGTCGGCTTCTACTGGAGAGATCTGACAATACTGCTGGGCGGCGGCGAGATCCTTGACCATGAGGGCAAAGGGCTTGTGGAGCCGTGCTTTACGCTCCCGTAGGGTTTGCACCGCTTGTTCATTCGTGGCATCACAGACTAAATGAAAGCCCCCAATTCCTTTGATGGCAACAATTTCCCCCGCACCGATCGCTTCCACGGTGAGGTGTAGTGGATCCCCTGAGGATTCGGGAAGGGAAGACGAGGAGGGGGCACCGGATCGAGAAAAAGTTAATTGTGGCCCACAGGTCGGGCAAGCATTAGGTTGAGCATGAAACCGGCGATCCCTGGGATTGTCATACTCCTGCTGGCAGTCCGCACACATCGGAAAATGCCGCATTGTGGTGTGGCCCCGATCGTAGGGAAGGTTTAATAAAATACTATGGCGAGGCCCACAGTAGGTGCAGTTGGTAAAAGCATAGTGATAGCGGCGATTTTGTGGATCAAAAACATCCCTTAAGCAGGCTGGGCAAGTGGCTAAATCGGGCAGGACTAGCGCCCGCTTTGTACTACCTTTCGCAGAGGGACGAATCTCAAACGCCTCAAAACCAGCGCAGGGCTTCGCGACTTGTTCCACCAGCTTAAAGTCTGATAACAGAGGCTTTTCTAACCACAAGCGTCGAGAAAATTCAGCGATCGTTTCGGCTTTCCCCTCTACCGCGATCGTGACCCCCTCTGAGGAATTTTGCACCCACCCCTTCAGATTTAAATCCGTAGCTAAGCGATAGACAAAAGGCCGAAAACCTACCCCTTGCACAATTCCGGTTAAATAAAACTGTTGATGAATCATCTACCGTTGCCCTGATCTGTGAAATATTTCGGACTTTCTTGTGGGCACCTCAATTCATTGTGGCAGGCAATCTCTATTCTGGCGTGGGCACTAGGGCCAAATTTTGAATTTCTCGAGTTGCCCTTTTGAATTAAAAAAAAATAAGATTTTCTTAATAATTAACTTGTCGATCCTAATCAAATTAGATACATCCTACAGCAACCCTAAAGGGGTTGTGCGGTCTGCGCCCTTTCGGTGCAAACTACACAATGGTTTCAGAAGTCTAGGGCGCGTCATCAATTAGGTCTAGGACTGCTGTATTCAGTTGAGATTGTCTTCCCTTTCTCGAACAGAAAAGCAGCCATAAAAGGCTACCAACTTAAGGCGGAAGAGTGCGGCGCGGAGCGCCGCACTCTTCCGTTTAATTTTTTCGCTTTCAGTGGAAAGCCTCATAAAACAGCCTCTATCCCCTCAGAGGCAGAGATTGAGGCTGTTTAGGCATTACCCTAGGATGTGCTCCATCCCACTTCGTTCATAGCTATGGACTGATCAATATCCCCTCCGAAATTCTGTAACACAGATGACAAATGCTGACATTCTTGGTTAAAGCCGCTAGGCTAGTGAGAAGTCTGTGAAATCTTGACTGGAGCATTATTTTGAGGACGGATTATGGCAGAAATTACATTGCGGTATTCCATGCAGTATTCCATGGAAATCCTTCGTTCTGAAGCAAGGGGATTAGTTCAAAGTGGCTTATTGAATCGTCAGCAGCCTATTTATAGTCTTTGTCGGTTTATTCCTGCCCGCGAGTGGTGTTGCATTGAGCAGGAATTGGAGAAACACCAATTCCTGCTTCGAGATCGCCTCAGCGATCTGGTCGGCCGAGAAGACTGGGAAAATGATTAAACGACTACGAGTCCGGGGAGAACGTTAAGGACTGACTGTAACCTGTACCGTATCCCCGATCGTTGTGCCGTTGTGCCATAAATCTTTGTGATCATTCGTATTCAGCGTTACGGTGATTTCGTTGTCTCCCACGGGTAATTCCGGCAAATAGTACCAACGATCGTAGAGACGAGTGATCTTATCGCCGTTCACGTATAAATGAGCATGGCCTTCGTTCCAATCACTGGGCTGATTGACAGATTCTGGCGCAAACCTAAAGTGAGTGACCTTAACCTCCAGGTTCCACCCTTTCATAGCATCGGGATACACCTGTAACTCCACTTCCGGTACCGTCGCGCCCTCGGGAATCTCTACCCTAGCGTGGCCATGCTCATGCCCCTGATGCTCCATCTGGGCAGAATCGCGGTGGTGATCCATGATTGGGGTCTCCTGCGTTTCGTGGGGGTGATCCGTATGATCCCTATGGACTTCTTCAGCCATTACGCTAGGGATCCCTCCCCACATCGATAATCCCGAAAAAACGATCGAGACGGTTAGTTTAGTGAACAGATTAGAACAAAGCTTGTTTTTTAACATTTGTCGCAAAAGTTATGGTTATCTCTGAAAGCTTGCACTAGGGCGCGTCATCCATTAAGTCCAGAGTCCTTACGGTATCGATATGAGCCGCGCCCGTCCCAGTTTTGCAATTAGGGGCTGAAACCAATACAGAATAGGCATTTCATCCCTAACGGGTGATAGCCCCTAGCTGATTTTGAGATGTTGGCAAAAAGCTCCCAGGCAGATATATCAGAAAATGGGTTGTGACGATTCGACAGAGTGTCTTACGTTGCGACACTCTACGCAGAAATTGCTCTGGGTGCCCAGGGATACGCCCAAATCATCCGCTCTCTGCCTCACGATCAGATTACAAATTACCAATCCAAATCAGCAAATTATCCTGAAGCCACCCTCAGGGCTTGATCAAAGCAATAGAGCCCCACTTGTGGGGCTGCACCTCGTCATCATGGGTATAGCACTGCAGAGGGCTTGCCTAAGCCGGGGACTTCCTGTGTAATTTGCAAGACGGGTAATGCTATGAGTGACCTTTGCCTGGTAGCCTCTATGGTGGCCAAGATGCACCTCGCGGCGGAACAAAATTCTGCGCCGGTGCCCCCTGCTGACACCAGTGTGAACCGTGCCAACCCTAAGGCGGTAAAACCAGAAGCGGTGGAGATGAAGCCCAGCCTGGTTAAGGAACCCCCTCCCCTGGAATTCAGTGCTAATTGTGCCAAGACCGTCGAGCGGGTTTATGCCCAACCAGAGCGAATTTTGCCCATAGCAGTACGCCCTAATGGATCGGTGAGTCGTCCCTCTAGCGATCGTCCCGAATTTACACCAGTGCGCAATGCCGGATCGGGCACTTCCTTGGCCCCAAGATTTAATACCAGCTACCAAGGCCCTACTAGTGGGCCCCAACTCTATCAGCAACGCCTCACTGCCTTACAACGCGGTACCCTCTACACCCGGCTCCCGTCCAACAGTTTTCAGGACTCGTGGCGCAATGCGACAAGCCAACCAAGCTATGAACAGTGGAAAAATATTTTGGATCAGGAAGCACGGGCCGTCGGCTTAGGTCAGGGCAATAATAAGTTAAGTGTGACTTTAGGGGATTCCCTCAGTCTCTGGATGCCAACGGAAGCCCTCCCCTCAGGACAACTCTGGCTCAACCAAGGTATTTCTGGAGATACCACCACCGGAATTTTGCGCCGTCTCGGTAGTTTGCGCCAAACTCGTCCTGATCACATTTATGTGATGGCGGGGATTAATGATTTGCGCCAAGGAGCCACGGATTACCAAGTCTTGACTAATTTACGGCAGATTATGCAGGAGTTACGCAGTGATCACCCCCAAGCCAATATTTTGATTCAGTCCATTTTGCCCACCGCGATCGGGATCCCCAACGATCGTATTCGTCGTCTTAATGAACAATTGGCGGTTATGGCCCAGCAGGAAGGGGTAAAATACCTCGACCTTTATAGCCACTTTGCGGATGCTCGGGGGGAAATGCGTCCCGAATTAACCACTGATGGCTTGCACCTCAGTGCCATGGGCTATGGTATTTGGCAGTCAGTCTTGCGAGAAGTGGAATACCTGTTAGCCACTGAGCCACAGTTTAGTTTTGCCGCCTAGTGATAGAACCCCAAGAGAGTAAGACGAGGAATGATTTCACTTGACTTTTTGTATGACTTTGTTAGTACAGTCTACTTACTTTGACTTGACAATGAGGCTGTGAGCTGTTTAGCTGAACTAAAATAGAAGCCTGGTCTTACCGATCTCAATAGGATAGACGAGGTTCATCCGAGCCTAATCCTATACAGCAATCCTAAATAGTTTGTGTGGTCTGCGCCCAAAGGGCGCAGACCACACAATTGTTTCAGCAGTCTAGTTATTACAACTGATTTAGGACTGCTGTATCGGCTGGATTCCTTTCTGCAGCGATCGTCTATGAGTCGTTAATTTAACGACTATTCGGTACATCTATTCATTTTGGCGGGGGCGCAACCGACCGTTAAAATCTCTACGGCGTAGAGAGATGAACCAAGTTCTGGATTTTTCGAGGTGCTCTTTAGGATTGCAGAAGGGTTTAGGAATTTACAGCGTATTGTTAGGAGCTTATCTAAATGTTTTCTTCTCGACCGTTATCGTTTCTCAAAAGTTTGATTCCTGGGGGGCAAGTTTGTGTGCCGATCGTCGCTACCGCCCTCTTAAGCCTAACTGCAGCTAACCCCAAGGCGGCCTGGGCTCAGCGTGTCGTTGAGGTGACCCCCAGTGTCAATAGCCAAGAGGTTTCCCCAGAGGCTCCCATTTCTGGACTGTTCCAGGTTCAGCCGGGGGAATCGATCGTTCTCAATAGCGTCAAAATTCAAGTGAATGGCACGGACGTAACAGCCCAAAGTACCATCACTCAAAGCTTTTTCAGCTACCGTCCATCCCGTCCACTCCCCTTGGGAGAAAATGTGGTGCGGGTCGAATATGCCAACCCACAAGGAGTTCGCCGAGCGGCAACCTGGCGATTTCTAGTGAGCACCCCAGTCCAAGAGGTTGTTGTAGATTCGGTAACCCACAACGCTACGGATGCAGCGCTCGAACCGGGACAAACCTTGCTCTCCACGATCACGGGCACCCCTGGCGCAAAAGCATCGGTTTACCTGGTGCAAACGGGGCAACCCACCCAAGCGATCGGGGCCAATGAAGTCAGCCCTGGGGTATACGTCGCCACGTGGGTTGCCGCCACTAATCGCCCAGGCAAGGTCATTGTGGTCGGACAACTGGAAAAGCAGGGCTCCACCCGCTATGCCGTCGCTACAGAATCCTTGCAACTGAACAACACGATCGCCAGTGCAACCCCGGTAACCACAGTCCAAGAAGAAGTCTTAGGGGGGGGCACGCCAGCCGTTACGGAAGTGGCTACCGCGCCCCTGAAACCTGCCTTTACGAGCCATACGGAGAACCAGGAAGTGCGAGGCAGTGAATTTATTCTCCAAGGCACCACCCGTCCAGGGGCTACAGTCAAAATTAAAGTCACCGCTATTCCCCCTCGCCTCAATGTCGGCGGCATTTTCAGTGTGGGCTTAGGCAATCGTGTTGTCATGGATCAAACCGTAACCAGTACCGTAGACGGTGATTTTGAGATCCCTGTCCGCACCGCCGATCCCGCTGGAACCCGCTATGAAGTTGAAGCGATCGCTACGGAAGGAGGGCTAACGAGCACCCCTCAGCGCTTGAATTTAATTCAGCGTTAAAACTTTCGTAACATTTCTTTACAAAACTGAAATTATCGGTTACAGTAGGGATGTCCGAAAGGGCAAATAACATTTATCGCAATCATAGAAACCATGACAACCGTTCTTCAGCGCCGCGAAAGCGGTAACGCTTGGGAGCAGTTCTGCCAGTGGGTTACCAGCACCGACAACCGCCTCTACATTGGCTGGTTCGGCGTTCTGATGATCCCCACCCTGCTCACTGCCACCATCTGCTACATCATCGCCTTCGTAGCTGCCCCTCCCGTTGACATCGACGGTATCCGCGAGCCTGTTGCAGGTTCCTTAATGTATGGCAACAACATCATCTCCGGTGCTGTTGTTCCTTCCTCCAACGCCATCGGTCTTCACTTCTACCCCATCTGGGAAGCGGCTTCCTTAGATGAGTGGTTGTACAACGGTGGTCCTTACCAGTTGGTGATCTTCCACTTCCTGATCGGTGTATTCGCTTACATGGGTCGTGAATGGGAACTCTCCTACCGCTTGGGTATGCGTCCTTGGATCTGCGTTGCTTACTCTGCACCTGTCGCTGCTGCAACTGCCGTATTCCTGATCTACCCCATCGGTCAAGGGTCTTTCTCCGACGGTATGCCCC
>JBEAPM010000303.1:0-8665 GCA_041164445.1 Cyanobacteriota bacterium | reverse complement strand
TAATTTGCAGGACAAACCCTACCCATTGTAGCAAACCCCAGTTTTTTAGCTTTTGGGGGCTAGCAAATTAAGGGGGATTTGGGCGGCGCGGCGCGCCGCACTCTTCCATTCAATTTTTTCGCTTTCAGTGGAAAGCCCTTTTCGGGAATCATTCAGATTAATGACGTACCCTAGACCACCCGCTACGTCCTCAGACTCGGCCCGCTGACGGGTCACCTAGCAAATTCCCGAGATTGTTGAGCGGTGCATGGGCGAAACACAAGCATCTTGCTATAATGCTCTCAACTCAATCCGGAGTCATTCTGGGATGTTCTTCTAAATATGATGGGCTTTCTTATTCAGGTACAGCTCGTTTTCCAAGTAAGTTAGCCTTTTTATTACAAACTTTTCCCTTTAATCCCTGGCTACCAATTTAAGGCGGAAGAGTACGGCGCGGAGTGCCGCACTCTTCCATTCAATTTTTCTCCTTTCAGTGGAAAGCCAATCCCTTTAATTTAGTGGTAATGTTTAACGTTAATGACTACAACGGTTACTCAACATCTCAGAACAGGTTCTGGTCATCTTCTAGGGTATGTCATTGCTTAATCCTGAAAGCCTTACGGAATACGCTCTATCCCGCCATCCTTTTTGAGGCGCTAGAGTTCAAGCCCTGGCCGAACAGGACTCTACTCTCAAGATGACAGTCTCTAGTTTCAAGCTGAATTACAGGAAGTACGCATCAGGGGATGTGCGGTGAATGCTCCTTGTAATTTACGGAATATAGGACAGGCTTGGTTGTATCCCCGTTATTCTGGCTCTTTCATCAATTTCCCCCGTCATGGCCAACCCGCAGGATCATCTTCAACTGACTCCCACTACAACTTATTACCTTCGTAAGATCCTTCGTAAAAATCTGGATCAACTCGAATCTGTCTTATCTAAGGAGACGAATCTAGGGTTCGATCCCGTTGCAGACCTGAACTCAACGTTGTCTTTTTTATATTCAGATACCGCTAGCCTCAACAGTGTTGTTAAAGAACTGGAACGGTTAGTTAAATATCACCAAGTCTTATCCACCCAAGGGACGTTACACCGCCAAGAACTCGATAAGTCGGAAGCGGCTATTTTTTCGGCTTTGGGATTACGCAGTATTAACGAAATACCGGAAAACAAAGCGAAAATTATGATCGTGGACGATCGTCCCGAGAATATTCGCTTATTGGCCGTTGCCTTAAACCGTCAAGGCTATACCGTTGAAAGTGTGGATAATAGTTCCACTGCCTTATCCATTGCTAGAGCCTTAAAACCAGATTTAATTTTACTGGATATTATGATGCCCATTTTAGATGGCTATGAGGTTTGTAAACTCCTCAAAAAAGATCCAGAAACCAGTGAAATCCCCGTTATTTTTGTCAGTGCCGTGACCAATGTAATGGACAAAGTTAAAGGATTTCGGGCGGGAGCCGTTGACTATATTACTAAGCCCTTTCAATTTGATGAAGTTTTAGCACGGGTTGAGCATCAGCTTAAAATTCTCAGTTTAAGTAAGCGGCTAGAAGAATCTAATCTGCGGTTACAGCAGGAAAGCCGTGAGCGTCAGGCGGAAAACCAACAACTGGTATTGTATCGAGAAGCCTTAGATATTATCTCAACTTATAACTTATTTATCCAACCCAATGGTCAATTCATTCAGGCTTCTGAGTCTACCGCCAAAATTTTAGGCTATGCCGTGGAAGAACTCAGAAATATGAAATTGCAGGATTTAGATGAAAGTCTAGATGTGTCTTCCTGGCAAGAACATTGGAAAACCTTACAGGAGCAAACCTATGTAGAAATGCTCACCTACCATCGCAAAAAAAATGGTGAAACGGTAGCCATTCAACTGACGTTAGCTTATCTGCCACAACAAAATGTTGCCTATGCCTATGCGGTACTCTATACGCCTCCAGAGCCTTTAATCGTTTCCGCCGAAACCGCCGATCCCCCCCCTGCTGCCCCCGCCGATCCCTCCCCCGGAGCCCAAAATCTTGGGGTTAAAAGTTGGCGGCAATGGCAAGTCTAGGCTGCTCTTTTCCCTAATGTCATTTTTTCCATACTATTTTCGCGGCTACCAACTTAAGGCGGAAGAGTGCGGCGCTCCGCGCCGCACTCTTCCATTAAATTTTTCCCCCTATTTTCGCCTACCAAAGACCACACCTGGGAAGGATGGAAGTCCTGGATTGGACTGCCTCTTGGGTTGTCCTGTCTTACGATGTCAAATATTTCATGCAGAGCTTAATCACCCCAGAGTCGTGAAGTCCTAAAAATGCCTCAGCAGAAAGATCCTGGGCAAAAAACTCCTGAGATGAGTCAAACCACTCGCTCATAGCGGCAAAGCCATAGGTTCTTGCCAAGAGAGCTGCTAGGGGAGAATGGCGAATATCAAAGGTGGTTTCTTGATTGCGCCCAACTTCTAACAGTTCCATCACTTCGGCTTGGACTTGGCTTTGACGGGAGTTGTAGAAAACGGTAGCGGTGTTTTCCGGAGATGGTTTTTGGCAGTGCCCCACAAGATTAACCAAGGGGGTTTCGTCCTGTTCCGGTTGATTGAGGGCTTCCACAAAGGCCAAGGCCACCAACTTAGACTTTAAGTACAGTCTGGCTACGTCCATATTCTTAGCGGCCCGATCTAACATCCCTTCGTACTCCTCAGGGGAAGGTTCTCCTTGAAATTGTCGAAAGACCAAATTGGGGGCCAGAAAATCCATAAACCCCACCATTTTTTGGAGCGCACAGCGATATTGGTGAGGGGTATAGGCTTCGGGGTTCCTCAGGGGCGGATTGGTTTCCGGTAATAATTTCCAGGTATTGTCCAGAAAATAACTGGCTTTGACATCCGCAAAATTTTTAACATCGCGGTTGGCTAGGCGAACGGCCCGTTTGACTGCCCTCACTACGGATTCTGCACTCAAGTTCAACGAAAAGCGTTGATTGGCCGTCAATAAATTGTGATAAAGCCGATCGCTGGGGGGCACTCCCTCTTTACCGGACACCCGAAAGGGAATGGTGGCTTCGATGCAAGCGATGACTTCCGCAAGGTTAGCGCGGTTTAGGAAGGGGCTGAGCAATTTCACCGCAACGATCGCGCTTAAAAATTCATTTTGCTGGGGTGGAAACTCTTCTTCCTGTTCCACATCAAAAATGGTGGACACTAGGGCAAAGTCTAAATCCTGATTTAGTTCTACTAGGGGCTTGATCTTAAGGGAATCTTCAAGCAAAAAGGGGCTTAAAAGCTCACTCACGGCAGTGGGAATACAGGTATCCACTTGGATGTAGACGACATCATGGAAGAGAGCCGCTAACACTTCAAGGGCATCTCCCCCCTCTGCAACTTGTAAAATGTGTTCCGGGGTATGAAAGCTGCGATAGCACCCTGTCATACAGTCCACAATGATGGCAGCGATAGACTGGACGGCGGTTGCGGGAACGGTCTTCTTCAGATTTTGAAAGGCATCGTTTAAACAATGCTCAAACATTGCACAATAAGCAGTCTGAGGCTTTGACTGTGCAGAAGAATCTAACGGAGCAGCATGAGGGGAAAAGTCAGATCCCATAGTTCATGTCATTATCGTCACGAGGGTACGTAGATGCCCTTGGCCGATGCACTAAACTTTAGCGTACCTTAAATTAGGTGAAATGAAACGGGATCAAGATCACTTATTCAATTCACATTGTGGTTTTCCACTGAAAGCGAAAAATTTCATGGAAGAGTGAGGCGTTGCGGGGCTCTAAGGCACAGCTAAACACCACAGGCTAAGCGGAGCCCCCGCTGCTAGCGATCGTTCCCCTGCGGGGAGGACGGCCAGGGCGTTCACTTGACTGAGGTGAATGAGATTGCCGGAACTTTTGCTGCCGGAGGCGGGGGTAAACCAATAGCCCTCCGGTTTTTCCCCCTGAGGGGGGTGCCAGGCTACTCTGCCCCAGAGATACACTTCCCGTTTTTGATCCCCCTGTAGCGGCAGCGTGGTATATCCCGTCACCCTGCGTTGAGGCAGATCTACCCAGCCAGAAAGCGCTTCTAACGCTGGTTGGACAAAACGCCAAAAACTGACTAAGGCCGAAACGGGATTGCCCGGTAAGCCAAAGTAAAGGGTTCCTCCAGACTGCGCGGGCAATTTTGCCACGGTTAAGGGTTTGCCGGGTTTGACCGCAACGGAGCGCACCGCGAATTCTGCTCCCAATCCCAGCAAGATGCGATCGATGTAATCATAGTCCCCCATCGAAACCCCACCGGAGGAGATCAGCACATCTAAATGAGGGAGATGGGCAGCGATCGTTTCCTGCAAGACCACCGGATCATCGGGCACAATGCCCAGCAGGACGGGGGTGATGCCTATGCTGTGGAGGGTCGCCTCCAGTGCCACCTGATTACTGTCGATCAGTTTGCCGGGGGCTAAGGGGGCGGGGTTGGCTAAGGGCACTAATTCATTCCCCGTGGAAAATAGGCCAACCCGGAGCGATCGATAGACCGGGATCTGGCGACATTGCGCCGCTGCCAATATCCCTAAATCTGAAGCGCTGAGGCGAAGACCCGCCTTGAGCAAGGGATCACCCGATTGGTAATACTCTCCTTGGCGACGGACAAAGGCCCCAAGCTGCCGGGGAGCTGCATTGACCAAAATGTGATGTTCGTGAGCATCCACATCCTCTTGGGGAACGATCGTATCCGCCCCCGGAGGAAGCATGGAACCCGTAAAAATTCGCGCTGTTTCGCCAGGTTGAAGCGATCGTTGGGGTACTTGCCCCGCCGGAATCCTCTCTACGATCGCCAGGGAGACCGGATTTGCTGTAGAGGCTTGCCCCACATCGGCATAGCGCACCGCATAGCCATCCATCGCCGAATTATCCCAATGGGGAAAGGCCAAATCGCTGGAAATAGCCTGGGCGAGAATTCGTCCTAAAGCCTGGGAGAGCGGCACCACCTCGATCGTCGTGGCCGGATCCCGCTGGGACAATGGAGAAATTAACGATCGAATTTTTGTCTCTGCCTCAATAGCCGATAACATGGAGATAAGGGGTAAGTTTCAAGGGCTGCGAACCTAGGACTCATTCCTGACAATTTGCCTTACCGCATTTTAAGAAAAACCATGGATCTTGAACATATTCGCCAAGGGCAACAGAAAGATCTTGCAGGGACTCGTTTAGAGGATCTTGACCTTTCCCAGGTTCAATGGTCAGGGGTCAACCTGGCAGGAGCGACCTTAAAGGGTAGTCAACTCATCCAAGCGGACTTGGAGGGAGCCTGTTTAGAAGGAACCAACCTGGTTGGTTGTCAACTCCATCAGGCCAAGCTTCAGGTGAATGCCTGGGGAGCTAATTTTCTGCGAGCTGATTTAACCCAGGTCGATGCCCGAGGGGGCAATTTTCGAGGGGCGAATCTCATGGGAGCAGAAGCCAGCCAGTCCTGTTTCTCCGGTGCCTTCTTAAATGGGAGCAATGTTGTCGGGGGGAACTTCGCGGGTGCCGACCTGCGGGGGGCAGATCTGCGGGGCGCAAACTTTACCCAGAGCAATCTGCAAGGGGCAGATCTACGGGACGCAGATTTACAAGGGGCCAACTTTGCCGAAGCAAACTTGGAAGAAGCGGATCTGCGGGGAGCCAATTGTTGTGGGACGAATTTAACCCGGGCCAACTTGCTGTGTGCAGATGTTGAGAATACAACCTGCGGGGGAGCAACCTTAACGGGAGCCTGTCTTCGGGGAACCGCTTGGGATTTGGATCCAGCTTGAAAAAATCTTGCCTGATCAGGCTATACTCCGCGAAATCCGCTAGCGCTTGGAAACCCAAGCCAATTCGTTACGTCCTCACTCTTGAGAACAACATTTTATCCTGTGTATAGCGTTGGTGCCTTATGTTTCCCTTAATCCACACCCTTTTCCGCGATCGTTCTCTTCCTCTGGGAGCAATCACCCTTGTCCTTTGTCTGTTTGGGTGGGCATCCAACGTCCAGGCTCAAACCCCTAGCCCTAGTCCTTCTCCCACCATTACCCCCGAAGATGTACAGCGCTTTGCCCGGGCAGGTCTCATGATTGAAAATGCCCGTCGTCAATTAGAGCAGCAGATTGGACTCGATCGTATTAAAGGGTTATCCTGCAACACCATCAACGGGGGCAGTAATGTTGAGCCTGTGATTCAGGAAGCTTGCCAAAAATTCAATGATTTTGTCGGTGCCAATGAACTTGCCCAGGATCGCTTTAATGAGATTTATCTACAGCATCAAACCGACCCCCTCCTCGCTCGACGCATTCTGACTGAAATGACTCGAATTTGTCTCGATACCCGAGATAGTTTAGCGCCAAGTTTCTGTCAAGATACAATTCGACCCGAAATGTTGCGGCGCTGCACCAGTAATCCTGAAATTGCCCCGGCGGAACTCTGCGATCGTCTTCGTCAACCCGCGCCTTAAGCCTGATCTGCTTCGGGATCTCGTCGGTTGGGTTGACGATCGGAAACCCAACGAAAGTTTTCCCTGTTCCTGTTGGATTTAGGGCTACTCTAGCTAACCTATGCTCACTTCGTCAACCAACGCCTTGAGTTTCTCAATCAATTAGAATATCCTTAATTGTCTGAGGAGAAAGTTTCATGGACCCAGCAACCTTAACTGTAGGAGCGATCGTTTCGCTGATTTTGAATAAAGTCTTAGACACCAGTACCGGCAAACTGACCGAAGCTGGGCTGGAAAAATTGAACCAGTTGCGTCAGAGGGTTCAGAGCAAATTCGAGGGGAACAACAAAGTGCTAGCCACCTTAGATCCTGTTAATGCCGATGCTGAAGGGACAGAAGAAACCCTCAAGTCTTACTTGCAGGTCAGCATGGATACTGACCCCGACTTTGACCAGGACGTTCGGCAGTTGGCTGCCCAGGTCTACCAAGAAATCCAGGTGGATAACACCCAGGGACGCAATGTGCAGCAAAACTTTGGCGGGACAAATACCCAGATTAACGATTCCCAGGGGCCCGTACTGAGCGATATTCGTGGCGGAACTATTAACATTACCTACGGAACACCTCCCAAATCCTGAAGCGGTCTATGGTCAGGCGTTTATCAAGGATTGAAGTGAAAACCCATGAAATATGAACTATGGCATTGTCAAGACGATCGCTACTCATTTTTTGCCATTGATAATGACAATGCTCGAAAGATTCTCGACCCAGACGATCGCCTCATCTGGACAGTTGAAGCTCAGAGTTGGGAGGAAGCTAGTCAAGCCCAGTACGATTATTTAGGCTGGGGAAAATATTCTGCTTTTGAGCATATAAACCGGCCTGAATTTTTTATTGTGGCGCTATGGTTCAAGCTGTGGCAAAGAATCACCAAAGTGTTGAGGCTGATCGCCTGATTAATCTCGCAGGTTGGGTTTACAACAAATCCAGTTGTTCTTTCGCTTCCTCCAGGGAAATAACAGGATTACCCGCTTCTTCCTGCTTCGCTTTACGTAAGTCTAGTAAATCTTCCATCGTTTCTAAGTAGTCTTGCAAAGCTTTAAATTCCTCGTAGGTGAGCACAACAAATTCTTTTTTACCGTCTTTGATCAGGAATTCTGGACTCAGGGAAATCATAATCTGCTCTCTCTAGGAAGAATAGGCATCACGGCGATGCTTGACTCGGTAAATGACGATCGCGTCATCTTCTATCTCAAATAGTATCCGATAATTTCCAACTCGCAGGCGATATTCCGGGGTGAAGTTGGTCAACCGCTTGACATCTCCAGTCAAATTATTCTGAAGTTTCTCTACTTTTGCCACAATCCGGCGACGGTCATCTTGCCCTAGAACCGCCAAATCTTTAAGAGCACGGGGCTTGAATTGAACTGTATAGTTCATAATACATTGAGCAAATTATATTTCTATATTATCTCTCTAATCTCCCAAGCGATCGTTATGCTCTACAGCAGTTTTAGCCTCAAGCAAGTTCAGCAGACCTTTCACCGAAACACCCTGGAGCCGGGGGGCATTTTTGCAGCGGTGACAGACATTAGTGCCCTCTTGCAGGAGCAAACCGCCTGATGACGGAGCAATACAACTACGGCGGCAAAAGTTTTCAGGTGAACCAGCCCCAGGGGCCAACGATCTCGGGGGATGGGAATCAGGTTACGGTGACTTACCATGGCTCTCCGCAGATTCCCCAGCAAGGTGTAAAGGAAAGAACAGAACGTCCTGAATCAGAGAAAAGTCTGATCAAAGCGGTGGAAGCCGAGGTGATGGATCGGCTGAATCAGTCTTTGCATAACCGGGTCTTCATTCACCTGGGTAAAACCCAGCAGTACAAACAGGTGAAACGCCCTTATGACCGGCAAATCAGACTGAGGGCAAAGGCAGACGAGAAACTACCCGCAGATGTCACCATTCAGGATGTTTTTGATCGTCCTGATATTCAAGGTCGTCTCCTCATCCTGGGCCAGCCAGGTTCCGGTAAAACCACAGAAATGCTTGATTTAGCGAAGCATTTGTTAGAGAGAACTGAGGAACCGCAAGCCCCGATTCCAGTCTTGTTTAACCTTTCCTCCTGGGCGAGTAAACAGCAGTCCATTCGAGAATGGATGGTTGCAGAACTCAAAGATAAGTATGGCGTTCGGGCAGATATTGGGCAGAACTGGTTAGAGCAACAGAGACTCTTGCCTTTATTGGATGGTCTAGATGAAGTTA